>NZ_MPOR01000069.1:0-13432 GCF_001896155.1 Pseudomonas sp. FSL W5-0203 | reverse complement strand
GCATCCCTGCCGGTTTACCCCCCAAATCCCTGTCGAATTCCGGCCAGCGTGGTTTAACGGGGCGCCTGAGATCAAAAGCAAGATCAAAAGCAGATCAAGAGCGGCTCGCTTCGCATCGTGGTTACCGCCTGGGTAGGAGCGGGTAGGATTGAGTTTCGCAAAAACCAGAAAACCCGCCGAGGCGGGTTTTCTCACAACTTACTGCACAGCAGGCGAATCAAGGCCATGTTTTTCAATCACCGTAAACACATCCGCCACATCCTGGACCATGATCCGGGCGGTATTGGCAACTGTGCGCGGGTTCGCAGACCAGGAAGAATCACCCCCGGCAGACCCGAAGGTCTCCGACGCACAGCCGCCATACCGACAGGATGTATCAAACCCCACTCACCAACTTCCCACTGTCCATCCGGCGCTTATACGCACTGTCCCGACTCGCCAACCAGAAGTACAACGGCGACGTCACCACCAACCCCACCACCCACGACAAGTCCGCGCCGTTGATGTGCTGCGAAATCGGCCCCACGTACAGCGGCGTGTTCATGAACGGAATCTGCACCACGATCCCCACCGCATAGGCCAGCAGCGCCTGGGGGTTGTACTTGCCGTAGATGCCGCCATCCACGCGGAAGATTGAGGCGATGTCGTATTGGCCTTTGTGAATGGCATAGAAGTCGATCAGGTTGATCGCCGTCCAAGGCACCAGCACCACCAGCAGCACCAGCACCATGTCAACGAAGTGGCCGATGAAGTCTTGGGAGGCAAACACCGCCGCAATCGAACAGGCGGCCAGCACGATGATGGAGATCACCGCACGGCTTTTCGCGGTCGGGATCCAGCGGTAGGCGAAGGTCTGTACCAGGGTGATGATCGACAGCACCGCGCCGTACAGGTTGAGGGCGTTATGGCTGATCACGCTGAGCAGGAACAGCACCAGCATCAACGGCCCAATCGCTCCGGTGGCGAGTTTGACGGCGTCCATGGTGTCCATGCCTACCGGCGTGGCGAGCACTGCCACGGCGCCGAAGATGAACGCCAGGCTCGACCCCAGCGCCGAGCCCAGGTAGGTGGTCCAGAAGGTGGCGGCTACCGGCACGTCGGCGGGCAGGTAGCGGGAGTAGTCCGACACGTAGGGCGCAAACGCGATTTGCCACAGTGCAGCCAGGGAAACAGTGGCCAGCCAACCGGAGATGTTGAAGCTGCCACGGGTGAGGAAATCGGTGGTCTGCACATGGGTGAAGATGTAGCCAAAGCCCAGCACGATGCCTGCGCCGAGGATCCAGGTACCGATGCGGTTGAGTACGTGGATGAAGCGGTAGCCGATGATGCCGATGATCCCGGAACCGATGGCGCCGATAACGATGCCCACCGGTACAGGCACGGCGTCCACCACACCATGCAGGGATTTACCGGCCAGCACGATGTTGGAGGCGAAGAAGCCGATGTACATCACCCCGGCAATCACCACCACCAGCAATGCGCCGAGGGAGCCGAACTGTGCACGACTCTGGATCATCTGCGGGATACCCATTTGCGGGCCCTGGGCCGAGTGCAATGCCATCAACACACCGCCGACCAAATGGCCGACAAGGATGGCGACAATGCCCCACACCAGGTTGAGGTGGAACAGTTGCACACCCAGTGCGCCAGTGACGATCGGCAACGGCGCGATGTTGCCGCCGAACCACAGGGTGAACAGGTCTCTTACCTTTCCATGGCGATCTTCCGGGGGCACGTATCCAATCGTGTGTTTTTCGATGAGCGGGGCGGAGGATGTTGCAGTGGTAACCATGACGAGCTCCAAGGCAAGGTGAGTACGTGGGCGTACTTCGCTGTGCGGCGCATGGGCACCGCTTTGTTGTTGGAGTGATCATCTGCAATGGGCGCAGGCAGGTAAATTAGTAAGTTTGTTGCTATAGACCTTAAAAAAAGTATCTCGTGAGGTTTTTTGCTCCGGTATGTTGCATGCACGTCAATGGCTTGAAAAACCGGTGTTTCTGCGCACTTGTTTGGGGCAAAAAACCACGTTTAGGGAGGTGCCGATGGCAGCCTATAACCTGCGTCAGCTCAGATATTTTGTGACCACGGCCGAATGCGGCAGCGTTGCCGAGGCGTCGCGCAAGCTGTATATCGCCCAGCCGTCGGTTTCCACGGCGATCAAGCAACTGGAAGACAGCTTTGGCGTGCAACTGTTTATCCGCCATCACGCCCAGGGCGTTTCCCTCACGCCCAGCGGCGCGCGCTTTTATCGCAAGGCGTTGGAGCTGTTGCGGGTAGCCCATGAGTTCGAACAGAACGCCCTGGCCGATAACGATGTGGTGGCCGGGCAGATTGACATCGGTTGTTTTGAAACCGTGGCACCGTTGTACTTGCCACGCTTGATCGCCGGTTTCAAGGCGCGCTGGCCGGGCGTGGAGATCCGTATCCGCGATGGCGAGCAGCAGGAGCTGGTGCAGGCGCTGACGGCGGGCAGTATCGACGTGGCGATGCTGTTTGAGCACGACCTGGGCAGCACCATCGAGACCACGCCGCTGATGCCGCCGCAACAGCCCTATGCGTTGCTGCCGGCCGACCACCGCTTTGCCCAACAGGCCAAGGTGTCCCTGGCCGACCTGGTGCTGGAGCCGATGATTTTGCTGGACGTGTTGCCCAGCCGTACCTACTTCGTGAGCATCTTCGAAGAACGCGGGCTGACCCCGAATATCGTATTCAGCTCGCCCTCCATCGAAATGGTGCGGGGCATGGTGGGGCGGGGGTTCGGGTTCTCGATCCTGGTGACCAAACCGTTCAGCGAGTACACCTATGATGGGCAGAAAGTGGTGTGCATTCCCTTGGTGGAAACGGTCACGGGGTCGGGGTTGTCCGCCGTCTGGCTACGCCGCGCACCCTTGACCAAACCGGTGCAGTTGTTTGTCGACTACTGCCGCGAAGAGTTGGCGCGACTACTGGGCTGAACACCAAACCCCAATGCCGATCAGTTAAGCGAACACAGTGCTCAACGCAACGAAGATCAAAGGTGGGAGCTGGCTTGCCTGCGAAAGCGGTCGTGCAGTAACCGATGCAGTGATTGACACACCGCCTTCGCGGGCAAGCCCGCTCCCACAGGGATTTGCGCTTAACTGATCGGCATTGGGGCTGGCCCCTCCCACATAGGTGGTGCGATGTCTTCAGGTGCTGATAAAGCCTAGCAACCGCTGCAACATCGCATCGCAGCCATCGAGCTGCTCCAGGCTCACAAACTCATCGGGCTTATGCCCTTGGTCCATGCTGCCTGGCCCGCATACCACGGTGGGAATACCCACCGCATCGAACAGCCCGCCCTCGGTACCAAACGCTACGGTGCCGAATGCCTGCGAGTCGCAAAACGTCGCAATCAATTGCGCCGCCTGGCTGCGCTCATCCGTGACCAGCCCTGGGTAGGCCGACAACTCGGTGAACCGAATCGAACTCTGCTTGCTGACCGCCTGCATGCGCGGCAACACCTGCTGCCGCGCGTAGGCCTGTAGCTCTTCAGCTACTTCGCCCGGGTCCATGGAGGGCAGGGCGCGCACCTCAAAGTCAAAGCGGCAGTCGGCTGGCACGATATTCAAGGCCTTGCCGCCGTTGATCATGCCGGTCTGTACCGTGCTGAACGGCGGGTCAAAACGTGGGTCCTGACGCGCGCGTAGCCGTTGGCCAATGCGCCCCAGTTCACCGATCAACTCGGCGGCGTGTTCAATCGCATTCACACCCGAGGGCGCATAGGCCGAGTGGCACGCCTGGCCCTGAACATCGCAGCGCATCGCCAACTTCCCCTTGTGGCCCAGTACCGGCTTGAGCTCGGTCGGCTCGCCGATGATGCACAACATCGGCTTGACCGGACGCTGTTCAAGAACGGCGAGCAGCGAGCGCACGCCCAGGCAGCCGACTTCCTCATCGTAGGACAGGGCGATGTGCACCGGCAGGCGCAATGGCGCCTTGACCAGCGCTGGCACCAACGCCAGCACGCAGGCGATATACCCCTTCATGTCGGCGGTGCCGCGCCCGAACAGCTTGCCGTCGCGCTCGGTCAGCGTGAACGGCGGCAGGCTCCAGGGTTGCCCATCCACCGGCACCACGTCGGTATGCCCCGACAGCACGATACCTGGCAGTTCCACCGGGCCGATGCTGGCAAACAGGTTGGCCTTGCTGCGTTGCGCGTTGTAGACCAGCTCGCTGGTGACGCCAAGCCCGGCCAGGTAATCGCGCACATACTCGATCAATTGCAGGTTGGACTCGCGGCTGGTGGTGTCGAAGCCCACCAGGGTTTCCAGCAGGTCGCGGCTGCGGCTCATCGGTCGTCTCCGGCCACACCGTAGCCGGGGGAGCGGTCGGGGGCGAGGGCGCGATCGATATAGTCCTGCACCTGTGGGCGGTAGGCATCCCAGAGTTTTTGCAATTCGCCAATCGGCGCCTCGTCGGCCCAATCCACGCGCAAGTTGATAATCGGCCAAGTCAACTCGCCCACCACCACCAGCGCGGCGGAGTGCACCGGGCCGGCTTCGCCACCGGCGGCGATGGCGGCATGCATCGCGGCCAGTAGACGGTCTGCGAGCTGGCCTTCGCCCTGTTCGAAGGCCGTGACCATCGCGGTGATCACTTCAGGGGCGGCGAGCATATTGCCCGCCGCCACGCATTGCTCGCCCGATACCGCGTGATGGGTACCCAGGGTCTGACTGCCGCTGAAATGCACGCTGCGGCCCAGGTGGTCAATCGCCGTCAGTTGCCGGTACTGGCTGTAGCCGTTGCGGGTGAGCGCTTTATCGACGGCGTCGGCGGGAGCCAGGCCCTGTTCCAGCCCGTCGAGGACGTCAGGGCCGAGGGCCGGCAAGGTGATGTTCTGGGTCGACACGGCGCCCACACCGGGCCGCAGCCACGGGCAGCGGGCGCCCACGGCGATGCTCGATGAGCTGATGGCAATGCCCAGTTGGCCGGTCTCTGCACAACGGCCGACGATAGAAAAGGTCATGGCTAGCCTCCTTACTCTGGAATAACCGCGATCACATCAATTTCCATCAGCCACTGCGGCTGGCCCAGGGCCGAAACCACCAGCCCGGTGGAAATCGGGAACACGCCCTTGAGCCACTTGCCGACTTCCTGGTACACCGGCTCGCGGTAGCGTGGGTCGATCAAATAGGTGGTGGTCTTGACGATATGGCTGAGGTCGCTGCCGGCTTCTTCCAGCAGTTGCTTGACGTTCTTCATCGCCTGCTCGGCCTGGGCCCGTGGGTCGCCGAGGCCGACCAGGTTGCCGTCGAAATCAGTGCCCACCTGGCCGCGTACGTACACGGTGTTGCCGGCGCGCACGGCCTGGCATAGGTCGTTGTCCAGGCTCTGGTTGGGATAGGTTTCTTTGGTGTTGAACATGCGAATGCGAGTGTGAGTAGGCATCAAAAAACTCCTGGGAAAAATGATCAGGCGCTGACAGGGGACTGGCGGGCAACCGGGGCGGCTTCGCGGTACTCAAGGTACTGACGCTGGATGGCGATATGGTCGGCCACGTATTTGGCGTCGTGCCACACGCCCCAGATAAACGACGAGCCACGCCGCGATTGCCATGGCAACCCAAGGAAGTAGATGCCCGCTTCGCTGGAGACACCGCGCTGGTGTTGCGGCTTGCCAGCGGCGTCGAAGGCGTCTACCTGCAACCAGCTGTAGTCCACGGCAAATCCGGTGGCCCAGATGATCGAAGTGATGCCAGCCTCCGCCAGGTCCAGTGTCAGGATCGGCTGCTTGATGCATTCAGCGTCGGGGAACACGCGACGTGCCTCGGGCTCCAGGGGCAGGTCGAGGCCGTTGCGCTCGATATAGGCGTCGGCCGCATCCAGCAAGGCCAGGTAGTTTTCATCACCGCGCGCCAGGTTCTCCACCAGGTTGGGTTGGAACGTTGCCACCGTGCCGTCGAAGGCGTGAGTCAGGCCGACCAGGGTCATGCCTTGCTGGGCCAGCTCGCGAAAGTCGATGGTCTTGCCGCCGTGGGCGCCACTCACGGCAATGGTGACGTGCTCGCGGCCGGGTTTCATCGCCGCCTGGTCCCACTCGCCCAATACGCCCAACCACCAGCAGAAGTCGCGGTTGCGATAGGCGCGAGGAGGGCGGTCATGGGCGCCGACCGACAGGTACACCTGGCGACCGGAACGCTGCAATTCATCGGCAATTTGCACCCCGGACGAGCCGGCGCCCACCACCAGCACAGCGCCGGCTGGCAGTTGCCCAGGGTTGCGATAGTCGGCGGAATGGATCTGGTGCAGCGCGGTGTCTTTAGGCGCGATAGCGGGAATCACAGGCTTCTGAAAGGGCCCGGTGGCGGCTACCACGCGGTTGGCTTCGATCACGCCTTCGCTGGTGTGCACGGTAAAGCCGGGGCGCCCCTCGTTGCGAACTACTGAGGTGACGTCCACGCCGGTGCGGATCGGCGCGTTGAATTTACGGGCATAGGCTTCGAAGTAATCGGCGACGCGCTCTTTGGGTGCGAACCCATCGGCGGGGACGTCATCGAAATGCAGGCCGGGGAAGCGGTCATGCCAGGCCGGGCCGTTGGCGACCAATGAGTCCCAGCGGCCGGTGCGCCAGCGCTCGGCAATACGGCTGCGTTCCAGCACCAGGTGCGGCACGCCTTGCTTGCTCAAATGCTCGCTCATGGCCACGCCAGCTTGACCTGCGCCAACCACCAGCGTGTCTATTTTTGTTATCGCTACAGTCATGTCTCTATCCTTGCGTAATGCAGTTGGATTCAGCTCGGGCATGACGTCAAGTTAGGCGGCGGGGGGGTATTAATAAAATATTATTAAGTTGGGAAGTGAGCATAAATATCGGATGCAGAGCCGGCGAATGCCTGCCAGACAGCACATACATGCAATTCCCCACACCTGCCAACCGGCCACACTCTCCCCATCGCTCAATGCTCCGGGGAAACACCCAGCCATGGAATCAACCGCCAACACCCGCCCCGACGAAGTCGTCACCCTGGTCGTCAAGCACCGGGTCAAACCCGGCTTTGAAGTCGAGTACGAAGCCTGGCTGCGCCGCATCGTGCGCATCGCGGGCGAACGCCCTGGGCACCTTGGCGTTGACGTGGTGCGCAGCCAGCAAAACGGCATGGCGCTGTTCACTTGCGTGCTGCGCTATAGCTCCACCAACGCCCTTGAGCTGTGGCTCGGCTCCCCGCAACGCCAGGCCCTGATCGACGAAGCCGCGCCCATGCTGGCGGATGGCGACCAGACGGAAATCGGCGCGGCCAATGAATTCTGGTTCACGCCCCAGGCCGAGGGCGGTGCCAAGCCGCCGCGCTGGAAGCAGGCGGTGGTCAGCCTGTTTGTGATCCTGCCGCAAACCCTGCTGCTGCCGTTTATCTGGGGGCCGATCCTGCGGTTGCACCCGTTTTTGTCCAACTACGTGGTCTCCACCTTCCTGGTCACCCTGACCATCGTGTTGCTGGTGGTGTACCTGCTGATGCCGGCGGCCACCCGCCTGTTCGCTCCCTGGCTTGAAGCCTCTGTAAAGGAAACCCTATGAACGCCGATCTGATTCTGTTCAATGGCCAGTTCCACACCGTGGACCGGGAAAACCCACGCGCCACCGCCGTGGCCATCCACCAAGGGCGCTTTGTCGCCGTCGGTACCGACGGCGAAGCCATGGCCCTGCGCGGCAGCGGCACCCAGGTCATCGACCTCAAGGGCCGCACCGTGATTCCCGGCCTCAACGACTCGCACTTGCACCTGATTCGTGGCGGGTTGAACTACAACCTTGAACTGCGTTGGGAAGGCGTGCCGTCCCTGGCCGATGCCTTGCGCATGCTCAAGGACCAGGCCGACCGCACGCCCACGCCGCAATGGGTGCGCGTGGTGGGCGGCTGGAACGAATTCCAGTTCGCTGAAAAGCGCATGCCTACCCTGGAAGAACTCAACCAGGCCGCCCCGGACACCCCGGTGTTCGTACTGCACCTGTACGACCGCGCCTTGCTCAACCGCGCCGCACTGCGGGTGGCGGGCTACACCAAGGATACGCCGAACCCGCCGGGCGGTGAGATCGTGCGCGACAGCAACGGCAACCCCACCGGCATGCTGGTGGCGCGGCCCAACGCGATGATCTTGTACTCGACCTTGGCCAAAGGCCCGAAACTGCCTTTGGAATATCAGGTCAACTCCACCCGCCAGTTCATGCGGGAACTCAATCGCCTGGGCCTGACCAGCGCCATCGATGCCGGCGGCGGCTTCCAGAACTACCCCGATGACTATGCGGTGATCGAGCAACTGGCCAAGGATCAACAGTTGACGGTGCGCATCGCCTACAACCTGTTCACCCAGAAGCCCAAGGAAGAGCTCAGCGACTTCAAGCACTGGACCGGCAGCGTCACCCTGCACCAGGGCGATGACTACCTGCGCCATAACGGTGCCGGCGAGATGCTGGTGTTCTCGGCGGCGGATTTCGAAGACTTCCTCGAACCCCGCCCGGACCTGCCGCTGACCATGGAACAGGAGCTGGAACCGGTGGTACGCCACCTGGTGGAACAGCGCTGGCCGTTCCGTCTGCACGCCACTTACGACGAGTCCATCTCGCGCATGCTCGACGTGTTCGAGAAGGTCAACCGCGATATTCCGTTCAATGGCTTGCCGTGGTTCTTCGACCACGCCGAAACCATCACCCCGAAAAACATCGAGCGTGTGCGTGCCCTCGGTGGCGGTATTGCGATCCAGGATCGCATGGCGTTCCAGGGCGAATACTTCGTCGAGCGCTACGGCGCCAAGGCCGCCGAAGCCACACCGCCGATCAAGCGCATGCTGGCCGAAGGCGTGCCGGTAGGGGCGGGCACCGATGCCACCCGCGTGTCGAGTTACAACCCCTGGACCTCGCTGTACTGGATGGTCAGCGGCCGTACCGTCGGTGGCCTGGAGCTGCACGCCGAGGGCTTGCCGCGCCTTACCGCATTGGAGCTGTTCACCCACGGCAGCGCCTGGTTCTCGTCCGAGCAGGGCAAGAAAGGCCAGATCAAGGTCGGTCAACTGGCGGATGTCGCCGCGTTGTCGGCGGACTTTTTCAGCGTCGAGGAAGAAGCCATCAAGTGGATCGAGTCGGTGCTGACAGTGGTCGGCGGCAAGGTCGTGTACGGCGCTGGCGACTTCGAAGATTTCGCACCGCCACGAGTACCGGTGCTGCCCGACTGGTCGCCGGTGGTCAAGGTGCCAGGGCACTGGCGCCCGACGTCGCCGATGCAGGCCCAGGTTCACCAGTGCAGCGGCCCTTGTGGCGTGCATGCCCACAGCCATGAAAAAGCGCGCCTTTCCAGCGTGCCGGTCAGCGACTTCCAGGGTTTCTGGGGGGCGTTCGGCTGCTCCTGCTTTGCTTTTTGAAAAACACCCCATCCCCAAAGGAGTTACCCATGACTTACAAGCGCTTGAACAAAGACGATGCTGTTGTGCTGTTGGTTGATCACCAGACCGGCCTGATCTCCCTGGTGCAGGATTTCTCCCCCAACGAGTTCAAGAACAACGTGCTGGCCCTGGCCGACGTGGCGAAGTTCTTCAACCTGCCGACCATCCTGACCACCAGCTTTGAAAGCGGCCCCAACGGCCCGCTGGTGCCTGAGCTCAAAGAACTGTTCCCCGACGCGCCGTACATCCCGCGCCCTGGCCAGATCAACGCATGGGACAACGAAGATTTCGTCAAGGCCGTCAAGGCGACCGGCCGCAAGCAGATCATCATTGCCGGTGTGGTGACCGACGTGTGCGTGGCATTCCCGACCCTGTGTGCCCTTGACGAAGGCTTCGAGGTTTTCGTGGTCACCGACGCTTCCGGCACCTTCAACGAAACCGTGCAACAAGCCGCCTGGGCGCGTATGACCGCCGCCGGTGCGCAACTGGTCAACTGGTTCTCGGTGGCCTGCGAGCTGCAAGTGGACTGGCGCAACGATATGGAAGGCCTGGCCAACCTGCTTTCGCCGCGCATTCCCAACTACCGCAACCTGATGAACAGCTACTCGGCGTTCGCTGCCAAGTAACCTGCTCTGTAAAACACCGCAAAACCCTGTGGGAGCTGGCAATCCAGCTCCCACAGGGGTTATGTATTGCCCGCAACATCAGCGCCTGGCACAGATCCCCTGTGGGAGCGGGCTTGCCCGCGATAGCGGTATGCCAGCCACCGATTTTTCAACTGAAGCACCGCCATCGCAGGCAAGCCAGCTCCCACATTTGATCGTGTTCACATTTTGGTTTGTGGTGTGATCACTGACAGGCTATAAAACAGCCCATCGTCCCCTGAGAAGCGACAATGAACCCCTTCGAAGACATGCGCCTGTTCTGTCAGGTCATGGAATCCGGCAGTTTTACCGCCGCCGCCGAACAATTGGGCTTGTCCAAGCAATTTGTCAGCCGCCGCCTGATCCAACTGGAAGACCGCCTGGGCGTACGCCTGCTCAACCGCTCCACACGGCGCCTGGACGTCACGCCGCTGGGCCAGAGTTACTACGAGTCGGCCTTGCGCCTGCTCGGTGAGGTGGAACAAGTGGAGCAGGGCATCGCTGGCCAGAACAGCGAGCCCCGAGGCACCATTCGCCTCAGTGCACCCTTGTCGTTCGCCATGGCGCACCTGGGTTGCCTGTTGCCGTTGTTTCTGCGTCAGCATCCGCAGGTCTGCGTTGAAGTTGACCTGAGCGACCGTCCGGTGGACTTGATCGGCGAAGGCTACGACCTGGTGCTACGCATCGGTACCCTGGAAGATTCCACCCTGATCGCCCGACGGATCGCCGCTATCGAGCGGGTGTATTGCGCCAGCCCCGACTACCTGGCGTTGCGGGGTACGCCTTTGAAACCCGAGGATTTAACCACGCACGACTGCCTGCCCTACGGCCACGGCCGCCAGGTGCAATGGCGCTTCAAAGGCAAGGTGCAAGCCTTGAGCGTCAGTGGGCGCATGCGCGTCAATAACGGTGACCTGCTGCGCGATACCGCGATTGCCGGTCTGGGCGTTACCTACCTACCGACGTTCATCGTCAGCGACGCCTTGAAGGACGGTCGCTTGGTCAAGGTATTGGAAGACTTCGCCCCAGAGGCCTTGACCCTGTCGGCGGTGTACCCGCAGCACCGACAGAGTTCACGCCCGGTGCAAGCGCTGGTGGAGTTCCTGCGCGAACGCCTCGCTAGCGGCTGCTGAACAGTTGGCGGATCAGGTTGGGCGTGCTGCCCGTCCACCGCTTGAACGAACGCCGAAAATTCGCCGCATCGTTGAAGTTCAGGTACGCCGCGACTTCCTCGTTACTCAAGCCCTTGGTCAGGTACAGGTGCAAGGCCACATGCTTGCGCACCCGGTCGACCTGTTGCTGAAAACCGGTGTCGTGCCGTTGCAACTTGCGCTTTAGCGTGGCCGGGCTCATGGCGAAAATGTGCGCGGCCTGTTCCAGGCTGGGTGGTTGGCGCACATGTTCGCGCAGGTAGGCATAGAGGCAGTCCAGAAAACTTGTGGCAAAGCCCAGTTGCTCGATTTGTTCAAGGGCTTGCTGGCGCGCGACCTGGCCCGCCGTGGCCGAAGCGCCCGGCCAGTTGTGGGTGAGGTATTCACGGGGGATGCACATCATATCCAGCGGGCGTTCGAAGCGCGTGTGCTCGCCCAGATGCACCCAGTATTGCTCGACATACCGAGGTTCGGCATGGTTGAAACTGCACACCCATGGCAAGCGCTGGCCGCTGAGCCATTGGCTCATGGCAACCAGCGAGGTCATGCTGGCTTCGAGCAGAAAGCGCCAGTGTTCGCCGGCGCCGCAACTGTCCAACCAATACAGGTAAGCGTGGTGCTCATCCAGTTCCAGTTGCAGCGTGGCCAGCGGGCTGAGCAGCACTTGTTGCTGGATCAGGATGTCCAGGGCCTGATGAAGGTTCTGTGCATGCCCCAGCGCATGGCTGGCGGCGCCGTAGTAGCCGGGCAGCAGGCGTTGGCCAAACAGGAAACTGCTGTCATCGGCGTCCAGTAGTTTGCGGCTGTTGCCGATCAAGCCCAGAAACTGTTGCGGGCTCAACCGAGCGTTGCCGGCCAGGATGTCTTCGTGGAACAGGCCGGTGCCCCGCAGCAGGCGATGGCTGTCGATGTCCCGGGACAAGCCCAGGTCGATCAACGTGGCGGGTTGATAGTGACCGGGGATGAAGCGGCTGTCGTTTTCATACCAGCTGGTTTTCACGGCCATTTCAGGCGCTTTTCGCAAGGGGTTGCTTGGCCCGGGCCAGGCCCATATTCAGCCGCGTGAGCAGCTCGTGGGGGGACTCTTGCAAGGCCATTGCCACCGCCGTGGTCGCCGCCAGTTGCAGGCGTTCGCCCTGTTGCCGGGTCTTGTGGGCCAGGCTCTGCACCGCGTGTTGCAACTCCAGCGCCAGGCCCTGGGCCTGACGCTCGCCGGTATTGGGCAGCAGCACCACGAAACGATCGCCCGCCAGGCGGCACAACAGGTCCTGGCGGCGCAGGTTGAGCAGCAGCACGTGGCTGACCGCCTGTAGCACCGCATCGCCCTCGGCATGCCCGTAGACCTGGTTGATGGTGGCGAAGTTATCCAGGTCCAGGGCGAGCAACGACAGCGGTTGTTGCTGCGCTTGGCTGTCGCGCAGGCTGTCGATGAGTTGGCGCTTGAGGTAGTCGGCGCCGGCCAGGGGCGTGAGTTTGTCGAATAGCCGGTGCTCGCGAAACAACCGCTCGCGTTTTTCCATTTGCGCGCTGATCGCCAGTTGTTCGTGGTGCCAGTGATAAATGCCAATCGTCAGCAGGATCATGCCCACCGGCATTGGCCCTGACTCCAGCCAGTGGTCCCAGGACACGCTATCAGGCAGGCGGATGAATTCGTCGAGGCTGTCGATCCACCAGGAAAAAAAGATGCACGACAGCCCCAGCGCCAGGTATTGGGTGACCCGTCCGGCGGGGCGGCTTTTCAACACCAGGCCCAGCCAGATCAGCGCGAGCAGCGCCGAACCGCCTTCGCCGATGATATCCAGCCATACCCATTCGCTGACGCTCTTGAGCTCGCCGCAGGCCAGGTGCAGGAGTAGTCCGAGGTTGGCGGCGATCAGGAGCAACGCGAGTTTCCAGCGGTGGGGTTTGAGCACGGAAAACATGGCCACGGGTCCTTGGGCAAATGAGTAATGGGCGCCAGCACAGCAGATGGATGTGACGGTTGGATGACGGGCGGGGAGGGTCGAATCAGCTCATGCCCTTGGCACATTTTTCAGCTGAACATAGATCCCATGTGGGAGCTGGCTTGCCTGCGATAGCGGCCTGACAGCCGGCCTCTATCTATCTGACGGTCAGCGTTCCAAATGTGGGAGCTGGCTTGCCTGCGATGGCGACCTGACAGGCGACACTGTTTATACCGAGTACATATCCATTCCTGCGGTAACGGCCACTTAGGGTTCCGCTTTTACAGCGGCTCACTTTTGAAAAG
>NZ_MPOR01000068.1:0-14607 GCF_001896155.1 Pseudomonas sp. FSL W5-0203 | reverse complement strand
AAAGTAAGCATGGGCCTGTCCCCCGGCAGCGTACGCCATGAAGCTGGTTATCCAGTCTTCTGCCTCAAGCTCTTTGCATATTCGTTCGGAGAACGATACCCCAGAGCTGAGTGCAGTCGACTGCTGTTGTAAAACCCATGCACATAGCTGGCGATCGATAGCTGTGCCTGTTTTTTGGTGGGGTAGACCCCAAAAGCCTCCTCTCTTTTCAGCGTAGCGAAAAAACTCTCCGCCACTGCGTTATCCCAGCAATTTCCCTTTCGACTCATGCTCTGTTTGAAGTCCTTCTTAGCTAACGCTAGACGGAACTTACTGCTTGCGTACTGACGGCCCTGATCGGAGTGAAATACTGCTCCGCTAGTGCCAGAACAGGCGCTCCAGGCATTCAGAAACGCACTTTCCACCAGGCCATCTGGCATGCGGTCTGACAAGCTGTAGCCCAAGATCTGGCGGGTCTGGATGCTCAACACTACGGCCAGATACAGCCAACCCTCTCTGGTTGGGAGATAGGTGATATCACTGACCCAAGTCGGAGTGGGGTTATCGATGGCAAACTGCCGCGCCACCACATTGTTCGCGACCGGCAAGTAATGGTTGCTGTCAGTGGTACAGGGCCTGAAACCGCGTTTGGACTTGCCGTGAATACCCTCCTCCTGCATCAACCGGCTGACTCGCTTGTGGCCCACTGCATACGATTTCTGGCGTAAGGCTGCGACCAACCGTGGCCGACCGTAGGTGTGTCGACTGGCCGCATAGACGCTGCGCAACTCAATGCGAATCTGAGCGTCAGGATCAGGGCGAGGCTGCCTGTGCGTGTAATCGTAGAAACCTGAAGTTGAGACTTCCATCACCCGGCACAACATACGTACCGGGTATTGAGTCCGTTCAGCAGCGACGAAGGCGTATCTCACCTGGACTCTCTGGCGAAGAATACCGCCGCCTTTTTTAGGATTTCACGCTCCATTTTTAGCTCGGCAACCTCGGCTCGCAGGCGGGCAAGCTCGCTGTCCTCCTTAGTGATGGGCTTGCGCTCGGGCGAGCTCAACGGTTGACCCTTGCGCGTGGCGTTCACCCAGTTATCGAGCGTTTTGACGGACATCTCTAGCTGGCGGGCAGCTTCGGTTCTGCCAACGCTTTCAGCTAACGCAACCGCTTGAGTCTTGAACTCATCGGTGTAGTTACGGCGAGTGGATGGATACATGGCAACCTCCAAGAGAACGATTTAAGTATCGCTTCTTGGCGTCCGTTGTCACGGGACAGGCCCACCGTTACCGCAGGAATGGATATGTACACGGTCCAACTGTGTTGACTGTCAGGCCGCTATCGCAGGCAAGCCAGCTCCCACAGTTGAATCATGGGGTGTCAGGTAGGCGGGCGTCGACTGTCAGGCCGTCACGGAGGCAAGTCCCCTCGCACAGGTGTAACACCCAGCCCCGACTGACGGTTATTGTCAGAAATTTCCCACAGGAGTACAAATGTACTCCATGACAAGCCTGACTCCCCGCCGCACCGCCATCCTGACCTTCATTCGCGAGCGCATCGCGCAACAAGGCCAGCCTCCCAGCCTCGCCGAGATCGCCGAGGCGTTCGGCTTCGCCTCGCGCAGCGTCGCCCGCAAGCATGTGGTGGCGCTGACCGAAGCCGGCTTTATCGAGGTCAACCCCAACCAGGCCCGTGGCATTCGCTTGCTCAATCAACCTGCGCGTCCCGAGTGGCTGGATGTACCGGTGCTCGGCCGTGTGGCGGCCGGTCGGCCGATTGGCGCCGATGCCGAGGTGCACAGCCGCTTGCAACTGGACCCCGCCACCTTCGCCAAAACCCCCGACTACCTGCTGCGAGTGCAGGGCGATTCGATGATTGAAGATGGCATTCTCGATGGCGACCTGGTGGGCGTACGCCGCACTGCCGAAGCCTTGAACGGGCAGATTGTGGTGGCGCGCCTGGACGGCGACGTCACCATCAAGCGATTCGAGCGCCACGGCGACAGGGTTCGCCTGTTGCCGCGCAACCCGGCGTATCAACCCATCGTGGTCGGGCCCGAGCAGGACCTGGCCATCGAAGGCGTGTTCTGCGGCCTGGTGAGGCAAGGCTGATGGGCGCCGTGGTTGCCCTGGACTCGCTGTTCAATGGCGGGCGAGTCTGGAAGGGCCGGCCCGCCGCGCCACCGGCCAGCGTACATCCCACAGGGCTGGCGGCGCTGGATGCGGTGCTGCCCAGTGGCGGCTGGCCGGAGTCGGCCTTGAGTGAAATCCTGATGGCCCAGGACGGGGTGGGCGAGTTGCAACTGGTGCTGCCCACACTGGCGCGCTTGTCGGCCCTGGGCGAGCGCATTGTGCTGGTGGCGCCGCCCTATACCCCCTATCCCCATGCGTGGCAGAACGCCGGGGTGGATGTGCGCCAGTTGTCCATCATCCGGGCCGAGGAGCGTGACGCGCTGTGGGCGGTGGAGCAATGCCTGCGTTCGGGCAGTTGCGGGGCGGTGTTGTGTTGGCCGCGCAAGGCCGATGATCGTGCCTTGCGGCGTTTGCAGGTAGCGGCGGAAACCGGGCAGACCCTGGCGTTTGCCTGGCGCTCCTTGAGCGAGGCGATCAATGCCTCGCCCGCCGCCCTGCGCTTGGCGGTCGAGGCCAGGCCCGCGCAAGTGCGGGTGCTCAAGTGCCGTGGCGGGCTGGCCCATCCGGCGCCGATTGCCCTGGCGGGGCATTGAGGTTGCCATGCGTTGGGTGTGTATTGTCTTCCCGCAATTGGCGCTGGACGGGGCACAGCGTGTGCACCCCGAACCCGAGCAGCCGCTGGCGCTGCTGGCCGGCACGCCGCAGCGGCGTGTACTGCAAACCGTCAACGCCGCCGCCCGCGCCTTGGGCCTGCGCCCCGGGCAATCGTTGACGGCGGCCCATGCCCTGGTCAAGCACTTTGCCTGTGTCGAATACGACCCGTTGGAGATCGAGCGCCTGCAGCAGTTTCTGGCCGCCTGGGCCTATCGTTTCAGCTCCCAGGTCAGCCTGTATTACCCACGGGCTTTGTTGTTCGAGATCGAATCGAGCCTGGGCCTGTTCGGGCCCTGGCCGCACCTCGAGGCGCGTTTGCGCAAAGAGCTGACCGAACTTGGCTTTCGCCATCGCATCGTCGCTGCGCCCAACCCGGCGGCGGCGCGGATATTGGCAAACGGCTACGACGGCCTGGCCGTGGCCGATGACCGCGCCCTGATGCAGGCCCTGGCATCGTTGCCTATCGACCGCGCGGGCCTTGAACCCCAGGCCGCCACCGCCTTGTCGCGCATGGGCCTGCGCAGCCTGGCCCAGGTGCAGGCCTTGCCACGGCATACCCTGGCGAGACGCTTTGACGCCAGCCTGCTCAAGCACCTCGACGCCCTGAGCGGGCAGCGGCCATTGGCCCTGGAGTTCTATCAACCGCCCGACCAGTTCGATGCACGCATCGAGTTGAATTTCGACGTGCAATCCCACCAGGCGCTGTTGTTCCCCTTGCGGCGCTTGACCGGCGATCTGTCCGCTTTCCTGTGCGGGCGTGACAGTGGCGTGCAGCGCTTTGACCTGCACCTGGAACACGCCCAGGCACACGACAGCGTGATCAAGGTGGGCCTGCTCAGTGCCGAGCGCGAGCCTTCGATGTTGTTCGAACTGGCCCGTGGGCGCCTGGAGCAGGTACAGGTCACCGCGCCGGTGCGGGGGGTGCGCCTGGTGGCCGAGGACTTGCCGGTGTTCGTGCCGCAACGCCAGGACCTGTTCGACGACCGCCCGCAACAAACCCTGCCGTGGGAACAGTTGCGCGAACGCCTGCGTGCACGTCTGGGGGATGAGGCGGTGCAGGGCCTGCGTTTTCAGGCCGACCACCGCCCCGAATGCGCCTGGCAGGCCGCGACCGACCCCCAGGCGTGCCCGAGCTTGAACAAGGTCCGCCGCCCAGGCTGGCTATTGCCGCAACCGACCTTGCTGGCCGAACACGGCGTACAGATCCTGATGGGCCCGGAGCGCATTGAATCCGGCTGGTGGGATGGCGCCGATGTGCGCCGCGACTATTACCTGGTCCAGACCCGCGCCGGCCAGCAGGGGTGGGCCTATCGCACGGTGGGGCAAGGCGATGGGCTGTGGTTGCAAGGGTGGTTTGCATGAAGACCCTTGGGCCGCCACCTACTGTAGGAGGGTACATGAGTTACGCCGAGCTGCACTGCCTGTCCAATTTCAGTTTCCAGCGTGGCGCCTCCAGTGCGCTGGAGCTTTTCGAGCGCGCCAAGCGCCAAGGCTACAGCGCCCTGGCGATTACCGATGAATGCACGCTGTCGGGCATCGTGCGCGCTTGGCAAGCCGCCAAAGCCGTAGACTTGCCGTTGATTATCGGCAGCGAAATGCACATCGAAAACGGCCCGAAACTGGTGCTGCTGGTAGAGAGCCTGAGCGGTTACCAGCACCTGTGCCGGCTGATCACCCTGGCCCGGCGGCGGGCTGAAAAGGGCCGCTATCGCCTGCTACAGGAAGATTTCGAGCAACCGTTGCCCGGTCTTTTGGCGTTGTGGGTAGCGCAAGACAGCGACACCCAGGCCAGCCTCGACTGGCTGCGCCGCACCTTCGACCAGCGCCTGTGGCTGGCGGTGCATCTGCATTGCGGCCAGGACGATGCGCGCCATCTGCAACAGCGCTTGCAACTGGCCCACAGCCTGCAAATCCCTGCCGTGGCCTGCGGCGATGTGCATATGCATGCGCGGGGCCGCCGGGCCCTGCAAGACACCATGACCGCCATCCGCCACCACGTGCCGGTGGCCGAAGCCGGCACGCGCCTGCACCCCAATGGCGAACGCCACCTGCGTAGCCTCGATGCGCTGGCGGCGCTGTATCCCCAGGCCTTACTGGATGAAACCCTCGCCATCGCGCGGCGCTGCACCTTCGACCTCGGCCAGTTGCGCTATCACTATCCACGCGAGCTGGTACCCGCGGGGCATGACGCCCAATCCTGGCTGCGCACCCTCACCGAAGAAGGCATCGCCCAGCGCTGGCCCGAAGGCATCGACGACAAGACCTTGCAGCAAATCCATCGTGAACTGCAGCTGATCAGCGAGCTGGGTTACGAAAGCTATTTTCTTACGGTGCATGACATCGTGCGTTTCGCCCGCAGCCGTTCGATTTTGTGCCAAGGCCGTGGTTCGGCGGCTAACTCGGCGGTGTGTTTTGCCTTGGGCATCACCGAAATCAACCCGAGCCTGACCAACCTGCTGTTCGAGCGCTTCCTGTCCAAGGAGCGCAACGAGCCGCCGGACATCGACGTGGATTTTGAGCACGAACGCCGCGAAGAGGTGCTGCAATACGTGTTCCAGCGCTATGGCCGCACCCGTGCAGCCTTGACGGCGGTGGTCAGCAGTTACCACGCCACGGGCGCGGTACGTGATGTGGCCAAGGCCCTCGGGCTGCCGCCGGACCAGATCAACGCCTTGGCCGATTGCTGCGGGCGCTGGAGCGATGAGGCGCCGCCGTTGGAGCGCCTGCGTGAAAGCGGCTTCGACCCGGACAGCCCACTGCTGCGGCGTGTCTTGACGTTGACCCAGCAACTGATCGGTTTTCCGCGGCACCTGTCCCAGCACCCTGGCGGCTTTGTGATCAGCGAATACCCGCTGGACACCCTGGTGCCGGTGGAAAATGCGGCCATGGCCGAGCGCACCATTATCCAGTGGGACAAGGACGACCTCGATGCCGTCGGCTTGCTCAAGGTGGACATCCTCGCCCTGGGGATGCTCAGCGCGATCCGCCGCTGTTTCGATTTGCTGCGCCGGCATCGCCACCGGGACTTGAGCCTGGCCACGATTCCCAAAGAAGACCCGGCCACCTACGCCATGATCAGCAAGGCCGACACCATCGGTGTATTCCAGATCGAGTCGCGGGCACAGATGTCGATGTTGCCCCGGCTCAAGCCGCAGACGTTTTATGACCTGGTGATCGAGGTCGCCATCGTACGGCCTGGGCCGATCCAGGGCGGCATGGTGCATCCGTACTTGCGTCGACGGAATAATGAAGAGCCCACGACCTATCCGTCGCCGCAATTGAAAGCCGTGCTGGAACGCACCCTGGGCATCCCGCTGTTCCAGGAACAGGTGATGCAGATCGCCATGGTCGCCGCCGACTACAGCCCCGGCGAGGCCGACCAGTTGCGCCGCTCCATGGCCGCCTGGAAACGCCACGGTGGCCTGGAGCCGCATCAGCAACGCCTGCGCACCGGCATGCTGAAGAACGGCTACACCGAAGCCTTTGCCGCGCAGATTTTCGAGCAGATCAAGGGCTTTGGCAGCTATGGTTTCCCTGAGTCCCACGCCGCCAGTTTCGCCTTGCTGACCTATGCCAGTTGCTGGCTCAAATGCCATGAGCAAGCGGCCTTCGCCTGCGCCCTGATCAACAGCTGGCCCATGGGCTTCTACAGCCCGGACCAGATCCTGCAGGACGCCCGGCGCCATCGCTTGCAGATCCGCCCGGTGGATGTGCAGGCCAGTGACTGGGAGTGCAGCCTGGAGCCCATCGACGGCCAGCAACCGGCGATTCGCTTGGGCTTGCGCATGATCTCGGGGTTTCGCGAGGAAGACGGGCGGCGTATCGAAGCGGCGAGGCAGCAGCGGCGGTTCAACGACATCGCTGACCTGGACGCGCGCGCCGGCCTGGATACGCGTGCCCAGGCGCTGCTGGCGGATGCCGGGGCCTTGCGCGCCCTGGCCGGCAACCGCCATCAGGCGCGCTGGGACGTAGCCGGTGTGCATCAGCAACTGGGCTTGTTTGCCGGCCTGCCGAGCCCCGATGAAACGCGGGTGGCATTGCCCGAGCCCACGGTAGGCGAAGATTTGCACGCCGATTACGCCACCCTCGGTACCACCCTGGGGCCCCATCCCCTGGCGTTGTTGCGCGCCGAGTTACGCCGGCGCCGCTGCCGCAGTTCCCAGGAGTTGCTGGCGGTGGAACATGGGCGCAACGTGAGCATCGCCGGGCTGGTCACAGGGCGCCAACGCCCAGGCACGGCGAGCGGCGTAACCTTTGTCACCCTGGAAGATGAGTTCGGCAACCTCAATGTGGTGGTCTGGCGCGACCTGGCCGAGCGTCAGCGCCAGGCGCTGGTGGGCTCGCGTTTGCTCAAGGTGGACGGCCGTTGGGAGGCGGTGGGTGAGGTGCGGCATTTGATCGCGGGGCGCCTCACCGATTTGACGCCGCTGCTGGATGGAATGGTGGTGCGCAGCCGGGATTTTCATTGAGTTCCAGGGGTTTATGCATTCCTCTGTGTTCAGGATGAAACCATCCACCGCTGGCGCGCTCCAAAACTTGCGACTGTCTTGTCCCTGCACAGAGCCCAATCATGCAATTTTTATCCAACCCCCATGGCTGTGAAGGCTGGGCCGGCGAAATGGCCCAGCGGATTCGCACGTTTGACTGGTCAAGTACCGACCTTGGCCCCTTGGATCAGTGGTCCACGAGCCTGGCTTGCACCGTGCAAATGATGCTCGCCTCACCCGTGCCGATGGTGATGCTGTGGGGGCGGGCAGGGTACATGATCTACAACGACAGCTATTCGGCATTTGCCGGCGGGCGCCATCCCTACCTCTTGGGCACTCCGGTCGAACTGGGCTGGCCGGAGGTGGCCGAGTTCAATCGGCATGTGGTGGATACGTGCCTGGCGGGCGGCACCTTGTCGTTCAATAACAAGGAGCTGGTGCTATCGCGTCACAGCCAACCGGAAAGCGTATGGCTGGACCTCTATTACAGCCCCGTGGCCGGGGACAACCAACAGCCGGCCGGGGTGCTGGCGATCGTGGTGGAAACCACCGAACTGGTGAAGTCCGAGCGGGTGCGCCAGGAGCTCACCCATAATCTGGAGCAACGCGTAGCCGCTGAAGTGCAGGCGCGGTCGGCCGCAGAAGACCAGTTGCGCCAGTCACAGAAGCTGGAAGCGATTGGCGGCCTGACCGGGGGCGTGGCCCATGACTTCAATAACTTGCTGCAAGTGATCGCCGGCAACCTGCATTTGCTCGCCAGGCATGAACCGGACAACCCCCAGGTGCAACGTCGCGTCACCGCCGCCATCGCCGCCGTGGAGCGAGGGGCCAAGCTGTCGTCGCAACTGCTGGCCTTTGCGCGTCGCCAGCCCTTGTCTCCGGCGGTGTACAACCCGCAGCGCATCTACGCCGGCCTGGGCGAGCTGTTGCAACGGGCGTTGGGGGAAACCATTCATATCGACGTGCAACTGCCCCAGGACTCCTGGTGCATCAATGTCGACCGCAACCAGCTGGAAAACGCGCTGCTCAACCTGGCGATCAACGCCCGCGATGCCATGCAGGGCGAGGGTGTGATTCGTATCACCGGAGAAAACGTCATCCTCAACCCGGACGATTGCATCGGTAAAAGCATCAAGCCCGGCGAGTACGTGCGCCTGGCAGTGGCCGACACCGGCGTGGGCATGTCCGAGGCGACCCTCAAGCGCGCATTCGAACCCTTTTTTACCACCAAGCGCGAAGGCCACGGCACCGGCCTGGGCCTGAGCATGGTGTTCGGTTTTGTGCGCCAAAGTGGCGGGCACGTGGACATGTGGAGTGAGGAGGGCAAGGGCTCGGTGGTGCAGATGTATTTCCCCCACTGCCTGGAGCCTGAATGCTTCGACGACTACAGTGATGCGGACCTGCAAGGCGGCGGCCAGGAAACCATCCTGGTGGTCGAGGACAATGAAGGCGTACGCCTGACGGTGGTCGAGTTGCTGCAGCAGTCGGGCTATACCGTACTGATTGCCGAGGATGGCGACCGCGCGATGCAAGTGTTGCAGCGCGGCGTGTCGCCGGACCTGATCTTCACCGATGTGGTGATGCCCGGTCGGGTCAAGAGCACCGACCTGGCCACCTGGGCCCGCGCGCAGAACCCGCCGGTGCCGGTGCTGTTTACCTCAGGCCATACCCGCGACATTCTGTCTTCCAATCATCTGCTCAGCGCCGATATCCACCTGCTGAGCAAACCCTACAGCCCCGATGCCCTGACCCAACGCGTGCGCAGGGTGCTAAGCGCAAGACAAGGTTGCCCATGACTTCACAGCGCAACATCCCACCGCTCACCGCCCGGCAAGCGGGCTTTGTCAGGGTGCGTGGCGCCCGTGAACATAACTTGCGTAATGTCGATGTGGATATTCCCCGGGACGCCCTAGTGGTGTTTACCGGCGTGTCTGGCTCCGGCAAATCGTCCCTGGCGTTTTCCACAGTGTATGCCGAGGCCCAGCGCCGCTATTTCGAATCGGTGGCGCCCTATGCGCGGCGCTTGATCGACCAGGTCGGCGTGCCGGATGTAGACAGCATCGAAGGCTTGCCGCCTGCCGTGGCCCTGCAACAGCAACGCGGTACACCCAGTGCGCGCTCGTCGGTGGGCAGTGTCACCACCTTGTCGAGCTTGATCCGCATGCTCTATTCCCGCGCCGGCCGTTATCCGAAAGGGCAGGCCATGTTGTACGCCGAGGACTTCTCGCCGAACCTGCCCCAGGGCGCGTGCCCGCAATGCCATGGCCTGGGCCGTGTGTATGAAGTGACCGAGGCGCTGATGGTGCCCGATCCGTCATTGACCATCCGCCAACGTGCAGTGGCGTCCTGGCCGTTGGCGTGGCAGGGCCAGAACCTGCGCGACATCCTTGTGACGCTGGGCTATGACGTGGACATCCCATGGCGCGACTTGCCGAAAAAGCAGCGCGACTGGATTCTGTTCACCGAAGAAACCCCCACCGTACCGGTGTACGCCGGCTTCACCCCGCAGCAGACCCGCGAGGCGTTGAAACGCAAGCTCGAACCCAGCTACCAAGGCACCTTCAGCGGCGCTCGGCGCTATATCCTGCACACCTTCGCCCACACCCAAAGCGCGCTGATGAAAAAGCGTGTATCGCAGTTCATGCAAGGCAGCGCCTGCCCATTGTGCGAGGGCAAACGCCTGACCCAGGCGGCGTTGTCGGTGAAGTTTGCCGGGGTGGATATCGGTGAGCTGTCGCAATTGTCCCTGGCGCAATTAGCCGAGTTGCTGCAGCCGGTGGCCGCGGGGCACGACACGATGAAGCTGTCGGTGGAAAAACGCCTGGCGGCCCAACGCATCGCCCAGGACCTGCTCGAGCGGGTCAACACCTTGATCGAACTGGGCCTGGGCTATCTGTCCCTGGAGCGCAGTACGCCGACCCTGTCGTCCGGGGAGCTGCAGCGTCTGCGCCTGGCTACCCAATTGGGCTCGCAGTTGTTCGGTGTTATTTATGTGCTCGATGAGCCTTCGGCGGGCCTGCACCCGGCGGATGGCGAAGCATTGTTCACGGCGCTTGATCGTTTGAAGGCCGCGGGCAATTCGCTGTTTGTGGTGGAACATGACCTGGAAACCATGCGCCGCGCCGACTGGCTGATCGACGTGGGCCCGGCTGCCGGCGAGCATGGCGGGCAAGTGTTGTACAGCGGGCCGCCCGCAGGGTTGGCGGACGTCGAGGCCTCGCAGACCCGTGAATACCTGTTTGCCCCACCTCGCCCGGCCAATGCGCCAAGCCGCGAGCCGGCCGGGTGGCTGAAGCTCACAGGCGTGACGCGAAATAACCTGAAAGATTTGAACGTGGATTTTCCGCTGGGCTGTTTCACCGCGGTGACCGGTATTTCCGGCTCGGGCAAGTCCAGCCTGGTCAGCCAGGCGCTGCTGGAGCTGGTGGGCACGGGCCTGGGGCGTGTGCTGGAAAGCGACGACGAACCGAGCCTGGAAGATGCTGCACCGCAAGCCAGTGGCGGGCGCATCAGCGCCGGGCTGGAGCACATCCAGCGCCTGGTGCAGGTGGACCAGAAGCCCATCGGCCGCACGCCGCGCTCCAACCTGGCGACCTACACCGGGCTGTTCGACAACGTGCGCAAACTGTTCGCCGCCACGCCAGCGGCCAAAAAGCGCAATTACGATGCCGGGCAGTTCTCCTTCAATGTCGCCAAGGGCCGTTGCCCGAACTGTGAGGGTGAAGGTTTTGTCAGCGTCGAGTTGCTGTTCATGCCCAGCGTGTACGCGCCATGCCCGACCTGCCACGGCGCGCGCTATAACCCCGACACCCTGGCGATCAAATGGCAGGGCTTGAATATCGCCCAGGTGCTGGGGCTGACGGTGGAGCAGGCGGTGCAGGTGTTCGCCGAGCAACCGGGCATCCTGCGCTCGTTAGTCGTGCTGCGCGATATCGGCCTGGGTTATCTGCGCCTGGGGCAGCCGGCTACCGAGCTGTCCGGCGGCGAAGCCCAACGCATCAAGCTCGCTACTGAACTGCAACGTAACGCCCGGGGCGCCACCTTGTATGTCTTGGACGAACCGACCACCGGCTTGCACCCCAAGGACGTCGATCGTTTGCTCAGCCAGTTGAATCACTTGGTGGAGGCGGGGCATACGGTGGTTGTGGTGGAGCATGAAATGCGCGTGGTGGCCCAGAGTGACTGGGTGATTGATATCGGCCCGGGGGCAGGGGACCTGGGCGGAACGGTAGTGGCGTGCGGCACGCCCCACAAGGTTGCCAAGAGCAAACACAGCCGCACCGCACCTTATCTAGCCCAATCACTGATCTAACGGGGGCTGATGCCCAACATGTGGGAGGGGCAAGCCCGCTCCCCCATTAAGCCCCGTGTTAGTCAGTGAGGTTGTGCTGGATCTGCTCTTTGGCCAGCTTCACCACATTCTCCACGGTAAACCCGAACTTCTCCTGCAACTTGGCCAGTGGTGCCGAGGCGCCGAAGCTGTTCATCACCACTTTGGCGCCGGTCTGCCCGACGTAGCGGTCCCACCCCAAGGGCCCTGCCTGCTCCACCACTACACGGGCTTTTACCGCAGGCGGCAGGACGCTGTCGCGGTAGGCTTGATCCTGGTCTTCAAACAGCTCCCAACTGGGCATCGACACCACGCGAGCGCCAATGCCTTGGTCTTTGAGCTGCTCATAAGCGGCCACCGCCAGGCCCACTTCGCTGCCGGTGGCGATCAAGATGACCTTCGGTTGATCCGCGTCGGCCAACACATACGCACCTTTGGCCGCGCCGGAAGCTGCGGCAAAGTGGTTGCGGTCGAGGGTCGGCAATGCCTGGCGCGATAACACCATACAGCTGGGCCGATGGGTTTGTGCCAGCGCCACCTTCCACAGCTCAAGGGTTTCATTCGCATCGCCCGGCCGTAGCGTCAACAGCCCCGGCGTGGCACGCAGTTGGGTCAGGTGTTCGATGGGCTGGTGGGTGGGCCCGTCTTCGCCTACGCCGATGGAGTCATGGGTAAACACGAAGATCACCGGCAATTCCATGATCGCCGCCAGGCGGATTGGCGGTTTCATGTAGTCGCTGAACACCAGGAAGGTCGAGGTGTACGGGCGCAGGTAGGACAGCGCCATGCCGTTGGCAATTGCGCCCATGGCGTGTTCGCGGATACCGAAGTGCAGGTTGCGCCCGCTGTAGTCACCCGCGCTGAAACGCCCGGCACCGTCGAAGGTGAGGTTGGTCTTGGTCGAGGGCGACAGGTCTGCCGAACCGCCCAGCAGCCATGGAATTTGTTGGGCGAAGGCATTCAATACCTCGCCGCCCGAAGCACGGCTGGCGACGCCTTTGGCATCGGCGGCAAAGCTGGGCAGGTGTGCTTGCCATTGCTCGGGCATCTCCCCGGCGCGCATGCGTTGCAGCTCATCGGCCCGTTGCGGGTCGAGGGCGGCGAGGGTCTGGTTCCACTCGGCGTACAGCGGCTCGGCGCGTTCGTAAAGGGCATCGCGCAACAGTGTGCGGGCCTCTTCGGGCACGAGAAAACTTGAATCCTGCGGCCAGCCATAGGCGGCCTTGGTCAGGCGAATCTCGTCCTCTCCCAGTGGCTCGCCATGGGCCGCAGCGGTGTTGTGTTTGTGCGGTGAGCCGTAGCCGATCACGCTGTCCACCACGATCAAGGTGGGGGCACCGGTGTTGGCCTTGAAGGTTTCCAGCGCCACGCTCAAGGCCGGCAAGTCATTGGCGTCGGTGACGTGCACGGTGTGCCAGCCATAAGCCTGGAAGCGTTGGATCACGTCTTCACTGAACGCCAGCTCAGTATGGCCCTCGATGCTGATGGTGTTGTTGTCATAGATCCAGCACAGGTTATCGAGCTTCAAGTGCCCGGCCAGGGACGCGGCTTCGCTGCTGATGCCCTCCATCATGTCGCCATCACCGCACAGGGTGTAGACGTCGTAGTCAAACAGCACCTGGCCGTCGCGGTTGAAGCGCTGGCCCAGCCAACGCTCGGCCATGGCCATGCCCACGCTGTTGGCGCAGCCCTGGCCCAGCGGCCCGGTGGTAGTTTCCACGCCCGTGGTCATGCGGTACTCGGGATGGCCTGGGGTCTTGGAGCCGATCTGCCGGAACTGCTTGATGTCGTCCAGGCTGACGGCCGGCTCGCCCGAGCGCTGGCCATGGGCATCGATTTCCACCACGCCGGCCAGGTGCAACAGCGAATACAGCAGCATCGAGGCATGCCCTACCGACAGCACAAAACGGTCACGGTTGGGCCAGTCAGGATGCTCGGGGTGATAACGCAGGAAGCGACTCCACAACGTATAACCCACCGGCGCCAGGCCCATGGGCGTACCCGGGTGCCCCGAATTGGCCTTCTGCACGGCATCCATGGCCAGGGTGCGTAGGGTGTTGATGCATTGGGTGTCGGCAGCAGTGGCAACGTGATTCATAAAACCGTTCTCCCTGGGGTGGCGATCTACAGTGGAGGGCGGGGCGGGGCAAAGGTTTGATCCCATCGCTTGCGCCGCGACGAACGGGACGTTGTTGGCCTCAAACATGACAAGAGCTGTTGGAATGGGCTAGCTTCAAGGGCGTAGACCATCGATCAATCTGTGGAGGTACGCCATGCCAGTGAAACACGACCTGTATCAGGACTTGGGGTTGAGCAAGGAAGTTGTTCACGAACGCAGGGCGCAGGACAAACGGTTGGATGCGTTGCTCACTCAATACGACGACGCCGACGCTGAGGTGCTAAAAGCGGAAAAAGCCAGTGCCAGCGATGAGGATGTGGAAAAGCTGAAGAAGAAACGGCTATTGGTCAAAGACGAAATTGTGGGGCGGCTGGGTTAGGCAATCCCTCGCCACACACTTGGAATGTGCACATTTGTTCAGAATTGTCTGGAGGACAAATGCCGTTTCACTCCTTATGATGCGCCCCGTCCACTCGGCTCTGGGGCTTGTTGCGGCGCAAGGATTGCGTTGTTTGAGCCGGGTGGGCATCCTCAGAATTCATGCAACACAGGGCCGAATCGGTCGGCTGCAAATGCTGCCTGTGGGAGCGGGCTTGCCTGCGATGGCGGCCTCCCAGCCGACGCCTATCCACCTGACACCCCACAATCCAATGTGGGAGTTGGCTTGCCTGCGAAGACGGCCTCCCAGCCGACGCCTATCCACCTGACACCCCACGATCCAAATGTGGGAGCTGGCTTGCCTGCGATGACGGCCTGACAGTCAACACAGTTGGACCGGGTACATATCCATTCCTGCGGTAACGGCCACTTAGGGTTCCGCTTGTACAGCGGCTCACTTTTGAAAAGCCGGAATGCCGGCCCAGACAAAAGTAAGCAAAACGCTCTTGCCCCACCACTCGGCAC
>NZ_MPOR01000067.1:0-15597 GCF_001896155.1 Pseudomonas sp. FSL W5-0203 | reverse complement strand
CGCAATTGTTTTATCGAGGCGGATGCCTGGGAAGAGGGCTCTGAGCGGAGGTGGTAAGGCTTACGTTGGTTTTTGGTTCCATTGCTCCCCAAACCCCTAACACGGCGCGCTACGACCGCCTGCGTGGCCAGACCGAGGAGATCGGTCATGCGTGATTTGATGGCGGAACTCAAGGAGCTGCGCCTGCACGGCATGGCCACGGCCTGGGCGGAGTTGACTGCGCAGGGTGAGTCGAACACAGCCTCGTCCAAGTGGCTGCTCGAACACCTGCTGGAACAAGAGCACACAGATCGCGCCATGCGCTCGGTGAGCCACCAGATGAACATGGCCAAGCTGCCGATGCACCGCGACCTGGCCGGCTTCGACTTCAGCGCCTCCAGCGCAGACGCTCGTTTGATCAGCGAACTGGCCAGTCTGGCCTTTACCGACACCGCGCAGAACGTGGTGCTGATCGGTGGGCCTGGCACCGGTAAAACCCACCTGGCCACTGCGCTGGCCGTGTCCGGCATCACCCGGCACGGCAAGCGCGTGCGCTTCTACTCCACGGTCGATCTGGTCAATCTGCTGGAGCGCGAAAAGCACGACGGCAAAGCCGGGCGGATCGCCCAAGCTCTGCTGCGCATGGATCTGGTCATCCTCGACGAACTGGGTTATCTGCCCTTCAGCCAGGCCGGCGGTGCGTTGCTGTTTCACCTGCTATCCAAGCTGTACGAACACACCAGCGTGGTGATCACCACCAACCTGAGCTTCGCCGAATGGTCGAGCGTGTTCGGCGACGCCAAGATGACCACCGCCCTGCTGGATCGGCTGACCCACCACTGCCACATCGTCGAAACCGGTAACGAGTCCTATCGCCTGCAACACAGTAGCTTGGCGGCCCAGGCCAAGATCAAATCACGGGAGCGAAAGCGTAAGGGCGGCCAGGAACCGGAGGACGATGAGCCGTTCTGATTTCATGGCGACGACGGCCTGCTACATGGCTGCGTGTGGCAGGTCTTAAACAACTGAACTGGGCTAGCGAAGGAGTGGGGGCAACAGCAGCTGCGCTGGTAGACTTATCCACAGTTGCTGGTAACAAAATCAGCAATCCGCCCTGGGTCAAATTTCAATCGGCAGGGTGGGTCAATTTTCCATCAGCGCCAACACACTAAGCAACCATCAGAAAATTTTGACTGTACGCCAAAAAATTCGCATCTACCAGCATCTAAACAGGCGTTGCAGGGCAATCGCATGAACGCCTGCCGATTTGAATGAGTCCTTTCCCAGCGGGCATCCTGAGCGCCTCTCTACTCAGGATGCCCTGCAATGTCGCATCACATACCAATCTCCGATGTTCTGGTCGCCATCAATGATCCCCGTCAGCAGGGCAAGATTCGTCACGACCTGGTCGAAACACTGGTCGTGGCTATCTGCGGCGTGCTTGCCGGCGCTGACACCTTCATCGAAATCGAACTCTGGGCTGAGCAGCGGCTGGACTGGTTCCGCCGTATTCTGAAACTACCCCACGGCATTCCCTCACACGACACCTTTGGACGGCTATTCAGCCTGATCGATCCAGAGGAGTTCGAGCAGGCCTTCCGCTGTTGGGTTGCGGCGATCCTACCGGCCCTTTCTCCGCAAGTGGTTGCCCTAGACGGCAAGACCAGTCGCCGCTCCGGCAAGAAAAACACGGCCCCGTTGCACCTGGTCAGCGCTTTTGCGGCTGATTCAGGGCTGATTCTCGGGCAGAGGGCGACCTCCCAGAAGTCCAACGAGAAGACCGCCATTCCTGAGCTGCTGGCCACACTGGCGCTTGAGGGCTGCACCGTGACGATCGATGCCATGGGTACCCAGCCGGACATTGCACAGGCCATTCTCGATCGCGGGGCGCACTATCTGCTGGCCATCAAGGGAAACCAGCCGAAGCTGGCCGAAGCGATCGATGACTTCGCTGACACCTTTTTGGACGGCGATCCTGCCCGGGTACCCCATGCGCACTTCGAGCATGTCGAGAAGGACCATGGCCGGCTGGAGGTTCGTCGCTGCCATGTTTTCGACCAACTCCAGTGCCTGCCACAGCCAGAACGCTGGCCAGGACTGCGCACTTTCGTGATGCTGGAGTCCGAGCGGACTGTGGGCAACCAGACCAGCCTGGAGCGCCGTTACTACATCAGCAGTCTTGCTCCGGATGCAGAGCGCATCGCACATGCCATCAGGGCGCACTGGGGCGTGGAGAACCGCGTCCACTGGTGCATGGATGTCATTTTTGGTGACGATCAGATGCGGATCCGAACCGGGCATGCTGCCCACAACATGGCCGTTCTCAAGCAACTTACATTGAATTTGATCCGGTTGGATCCGGTCAAGCGCAAGGGTGGCATCAAGGCACGAAGGCTGATTGCTGCAACCTCTGATGATTATCGGGCTGAACTATTAGGTCTCAGGTGAGCTTCATGCGATTGCCTTGACAGGCGTTGTTGATTATCATAAAACACTGACACTGTATTATATAATCGTGCTTTTGTGTTATTTTTTTAATATTTACTGATTACGTACTTGCTTAACCACTCAGTTGCGCTAGAACTAATAGACGCGAAATTTAAATCTCTAATTTTCCAACACTTAGTAAAACCTCGTTTGCCATCCCACTACCATTGTAGGAGCAAATCAGGAGACATAAAAAATTAGCGGTAGCGTGCCTGGCCCTCTAGATAAGTATTGGAGACTGTAATGAAGTTTGAAAAGTCACAGACAGCAATCGACCACCTGACTCCCGAGCAACACCGAATTACCCAGGAGGCGGGCACCGAAAGGCCCTTCACGGGCGAGTACAACGACAACAAGGAGCCTGGCATCTACGTCGACATAGTGTCGGGAGAGCCACTGTTCGCTTCGACGGACAAGTTCGATTCGGGTACTGGCTGGCCCAGCTTCACCAAGCCGATCGTTTCGGCAAACGTGAACGAGGTGCGGGACAGCGCACACGGCATGGTCCGGACGGAGGTCAGGTCAGTACACGCAGACAGTCATCTCGGCCATGTGTTCCCCGATGGTCCTTCCGACCGCGGCGGTCTGCGGTACTGCATCAACTCAGCGTCCCTTCGCTTCATCCCGCGCGACGAGATGGAGTCCGAGGGATACGGTGAATATCTCGATCAAGTAGAGGAGGCTTAACATGCATCAGCGCGCTGTTCTCGCAGGAGGATGTTTCTGGGGCATGCAGGATCTGATCCGCAAGCGGCCCGGCATCATCTCGACCCGTGTGGGTTACACGGGCGGCGATATTCCGAACGCCACGTATCGTAATCACGGCACGCATGCCGAGGGGATCGAGATTGTCTTCGACCCGACAGTGACGAGCTACCGGAACATCCTGGAATTCTTCTTCCAGATCCACGATCCGACGACGCTGAACCGCCAGGGCAATGATCGTGGGCTCTCCTACCGGTCGGGCATCTATTATGTCGACGAGGAGCAGAAGCGCGTCGCCGAGGATACGATCGCCGATGTGGATGCCTCGGGGCTGTGGGATGGCAAAGTGGTGACCGAGGTCCAGCCGGTCGGCGAGTTCTGGGAGGCCGAGCCCGATCACCAGGATTATCTGGAGAAGCGCCCGGGCGGCTACACCTGCCACTTCGTCCGTCCCGGCTGGGTGCTTCCGAAGCGCCAAAAGGTTGACGACGTACAGCCAGCGGCCGGGACCGCGGCGGAATAGGCTTCACTGCCGTTGCCACTGCGCCGATCCGGTCCGCAATCTTCGTGACCGCGTCGTTCAGCGACGCGGTCATCGAACCCTACTTCAGAGTGACGGCTCGTTCCAGTCAGTCGCCATCGCAACACCAGGATCGCAGATTTATGCCAGACCTCTCGTCCTTTCCGATCACGCAGCGCTGGCCGGCATCTCATCCCGATCGCCTGCAACTCTACGCAGCCCCTACGCCCAATGGCGTCAAGGTCTCGATCATGCTTGAGGAGACTGGCCTGGCGTACGAGCCCCACCTGATCGACATCTCGAACAACGAGTCGAAGGATCCGGCGTTCGTGTCGCTGAACCCGAACGGACGCATACCGGCGATCATCGATCCGGCTGGCCCTGACGGTAGACCCATCGCCTTATGGGAATCCGGTGCGATCCTCCTCTATCTGGCCGACAAGACGGGTCAGTTCATCTCCACCGAACCAGGCCAGCGTTACGAGACCCTAGCGTGGGTGTTCTTTCAGATGTCGGCCATCGGGCCGATGTTCGGTCAGCTCGGCTTCTTCCTGCGATTTGGCGGCAAGGACTATGAGGACAAGCGGCCGCAACAGCGCTTTATCGACGAATCCACGCGTCTGCTGGGGATTCTGGATCGCCGGCTGGAAGGCCGCGACTGGATCGTCGACGACTATTCGATCGCGGACATCGCGACGCTCGGCTGGGTGAATGCGCTGGTGGAATTCTACGCTGCGGGTGACATCCTTGGCCTCAGCAGCTTTTCGAACGTCCGCGCATGGCTTGGACGCGGGCTGGCTCGACCGGCCGTCCAGCGTGGCCTCCACATTCCCGCGAGGCCAGCATGAGCATCATCGCCGCCTATTATTACAACGAAGGCAAGCGAGTTCGCGAAATCGCGCTCGATGAGCACGTCAAGTTGGGCGAGAGTCGCTCGGGCTTCTGCTGGATCGCGCTTAGCGAACCCACCCCCGAGGAACTACTCGCGATCCAAAGGACATATAATCTTCATCCGTTGGCGATCGACAACGCGATGCACCCGCTGTGCCCGCCCAAGCTCGAGGTCTACAACGATGAGTTGTACGTCGTCGCGCAGACCGCCGAGCTGGTCGGCGACCGGATCAGCTACGGCAAGATGGCGATCTTCACCGGTCACAATCACCTTATCACCGTGCGGCACGGCAATGCCGGAGCGCTGGGCAAACTTCGGGAGCAACTCGAGGCATCGCCGACGCAGTTCGGCAAGGGTGTCGACTATGTGCTGCACGCGATCTTGCATCGCGTGGTCGACCAGTATCTGCCCATCTTCGAAATGATCGAGGACGACGTCCTGGCGATGGAGCGACGGTCGCTGCACGATTTCCTCGGGCCAGAAGAGGTGGCGCGAATCTTCGAACTAAGGTCCGAACTCACGCGGTTCCAGCGCACGCTCGGGGCTATGGCCGAGCTGGTGCGAAAGCTCGTTCGCGGCCACTTTCCCTGCATCAGCGCCGAAATGACACCATATTTCCACGACGTCGCGGACCATGTCCACCGCGTGCAGTCCATGGTCGACGGCCTCCTGCTTGTCCTGTCCACGGTCTTTGAGGCCAGCAGCCTTCTTGAAGCGCAAAGGACGGGGGTGATCACCCGCCAGCTGGCGGCTTGGGCGGCAATACTGGCAGTCCCGACGGCGATCGCTGGAATATACGGCATGAACTTTAAGCACATGCCGGAGCTGGACACGGCCTACGGATACTTTGTCGTGCTCGGAGTGATAGCGATATCGTGCGTTTTCCTATTTGTGCGCTTCAAGAAGGCTAAGTGGCTGTGAATACTGCCCATCGTTTTCTTCGCCGTCATCTGACGGTTACAGCGGGCCTTATACGGAAGCTTGTCCAATCCAACTCAAGATGAAGGTGCGTCCATGACATAGCAGCTGACCGACGCTCTACAAGCAGTTCAGTCCTTCATCGCCAAGGGCTAAGACCGCGAATAGCGCGTCAAGGACAGCAATCTCGTCGATCTCGAGCCAGGATCAACCATCGGTCCGTGCGGCATCTGCGTCGACGCGGCGTTTCGCCTCGGAAGCGGTGATGATGGCGATAACGCCTCCACCCTCTACGCGATCACCGATCCGGCGACCGAGCATAAGGGCCTGTTGATCGACGTGTTCGATGAAATCTGCTACCGCGACCCAGTTCAAGAGTCGGGACCTCAATGTAGAAGAAGTTGACTAACGAGCATTCGCGTCATCCGATCAAGCAAGCTGGAGACATTTATGAAAGCCATTGGTTACAAGGTTCCGGGACCCATCGCCGCGGATGCCGCGCTGGTCGACATCAATCTGCCTCGGCCTGTCGCTGCAGGATACGATATCCTGGTTGAGGTGAAGGCCGTCTCGGTCAACCCGGTCGACTACAAGGTCCGCAACAGCACGCCGCCGGCAGATGGCGATTGGAAGGTGCTGGGATGGGATGCCGCCGGGATTGTGCGCGAGGTCGGCCCCGACGTCACGCAGTTCGAGTTAGGCGACGAGGTCTATTATGCCGGATCGATCACACGGCCCGGTACCAATGCGGAGTTCCATCTCGTCGACGCCCGGATTGTCGGTCACAAACCTGCGTCGCTCTCCTGGGCGGAAGCGGCGGCGCTGCCGCTGACGACGTTGACGGCCTGGGAGGCGATGTTCGACCGCCTGGACGTGGCGAAGCCCGTACCCGGTGCGGCGGAGGCGATCCTCATCATCGGTGGCGCGGGCGGGGTTGGGTCGATCGCCGTCCAGATCGCGCGACAGCGCACGGACCTCACCGTCATCGCCACAGCCTCTCGACCGGAAACCCAAGAGTGGGTAAGAGGGCTTGGAGCTCACCACGTCATCGACCATTCTCGTCCGCTCGCGCCACAGATCGCCGAACTCGGCATCGGTGCTCCCGCTTTCGTCTTTTCGACCACACATACCGAGCAACATGTCGCCGACATCGCCGAACTGATCGCCCCACAAGGACGGTTCGGACTGATCGACGATCCCAAGGCATTCGATATCATGGTTTTCAAGCGCAAGGCGGTGTCGATCCACCACGAGCTGATGTTCACGCGGTCGATCTACGGCACGCCCGACATGAATGAGCAGGGCGAGATTCTGGATGCGATGGCAGCGCTGGTTGACGACGGCAAAATCCGCACGACGCTGACCCGGCGACTGTCGCCGATCAATGCCGCCAATCTGAAGACGGTGCATGCACTGATCGAAAGTGGCGCGGCTAAAGGCAAGATCGTCCTCGAAGGCTTCTAACGACCGCGATCGCCAAACATCTTGTCCAACCTCAAAAAGCCGAACGGGTTATGCCCCAGCGATGAGAATCCCATGACCAAATCTATTGCCACCGCCTCGATCAACCGCGAAACCGCAGTCGCCCTCATCGACGCGGCGCTCGCTGCGGCCCGTGCCATCGGCATCCCGGCTGCCGTCGCCGTCGTCGACGCCACCGGTAACCTGCGCGCGTTCGAGCGCACCGACGATGCGCCGTTCCTTACCGTCGATGTTGCCATCGACAAGGCCTGGAGTTCCGCCTCGTTTGGGTTCCCGACCCATGTCTGGAACGACTATGTGACCAACGATCCAAAAGTGGCGCCGCTAGCCTATCGCCCTCGGATGGTCGCTGTCGGCGGCGGTTATCCGATTCTGGAGGATGGGAAGTTGATCGGCGGCATAGGCATCTCCGGAGGCAACTATCAGCAGGATCAGGATGCGTGCGTCGAGGCACTCATGAAAATCGGGTTCCAGTTGCCAGCCTGACGACTGTGAGGCCATCACCGGTGGTAATGGCCAACAGATCCAACCTTTGAGAGGCCTAATGATGGAAGCGTTCGTCGTCTTTACGCGGGAAGAAACCAGCGACCCACATGCACTCGCAACCTATTCTGCAGGCGTCGGACCATCGTTCGATGGTCACGACGTTACCTTTCTCGCCGCTTATGGCGCGATCCAGCATTTGGAGGGGCCGCCCATCGAAGGGGCCGTAATCTTGCGTTTCCCGACGATGCAGGCCGCTCGCGACTGGTATGACAGTCCCGCCTACCAAACCATCGCTGCTCAACGCTTTGCCGGTTCCCGTTACCGCGCCTTTATCATTGAAGGGCGGCGGTGACATACCGACAGAAGCACTTCGGCGCTGACCACGAGGTATCGGCGTGTGAACTCGCATCTTGGGAATCTGTGGGGGGGACCAAGACAGCGGCGCTAGGGGCTCATATCGTCGATCGGATCAGAGAGTTGCTCGGCGAGAATGGGTTATCTATTGCCGAGCTGACGGAGCGGAGCCGCCCTCTCCCAGCGGATTGATTCAATCGTTGACGCTCCTCCTATCCGGATCCGGGTTTTCGCACGCTGATCAACAGAGTTACAGCGCGCAACGCCTGTAGTGGGCATCAGGGGATGGGTGGCAATCAGGATGATTGCCCACCTTCCAACGATTAACCTTGCTCAAGTTGCTTCACTAGTCGCTCCGCGTCGAGATGGAAGTCCGAGAAAACAATGCTACCGCCAGCGTCGATAACCGTAAACCACGGAGTTCCTCGTGTGCGGTAGTCTTCCATGAAGGTTGGAAACGGCGAGCCGGTCGGTTGCTCGTCGTGACCGAAAACGATAGGAAGCTCATACTTGAGCTGGTTCACGCGCAACTTCTCGAAGGTATTCTCATGCGTTCCTTCGAAGACGGTCTGGATCACTGCGAACCCCACGTCTTTTGAGCTCAACGCTGCATGCAACTTTTGTAGCGTCGGAAACCCATGCAAATGGCAACCTTGGCACCAATGCTGGAAGGCAAACAAGATTTTCGGGCCGGGCCCGATATCTGACAGTTTGAACGGCGCGATACTTTCCCCATCTTTGCCAATCCATTTTTGCACCCGCAGCTCAGGCGCTTGTCGTTCGATCTCGTTCATCTGATCCTCCAACCCCGATACAGAAGCTTAGTGGATGATCGCGCGTCGCGACGGTGCGCGAACGTCCGACCTTATTTTCCCTATTTCCTGAAGCCAGAATAGATCAGATCGACATTTCGTCCTTAATATACTCAAGCTGCCGGCGAGCGCGAACTGGGCAACCATGCGCTGGTGAGCCTTGAGCTTTGCACGCTGCCCATCCGTTTGAGAGCGAACCTGCAACTTCCGCTCCGCATACCGCAGATCAGCGTACGCAGCCTTGGGGTTATCTACCCTATAGCCATTGGGTATTGGGAATCATGCTGGCCTGACGCTATGTTCGATACGCGATTTTTTACGATGATAGAGCATCTGTATCTGATTTTTAGTCGATTGGCTTATTCGGCGGATGTGCGGGCAAATGCTTTACGCAGAGTACTGAAATGAAGGCCGGCTTCGGTCTGCCGTATCGAGCAAGAGGGGTCACTATGGTCACCAGAGGTTTCACCGGTCGCGGTTCAGGCGACCAGTCCGATCGGATTCCGCCAGGTCAGCATCTGGTGGAGGATTTCCCTGTTCTGTCGGCCGGCCCTACGCCGAGGGTAGAGCCCTCCGACTGGAAATTCACAGTCAAAATTGGTCCGAAGCCCGTCAAAACGTGGAATTGGGGCGAATTCAACACTCTACCAAAGACCCAGGTGACAAAGGATATTCACTGCGTCACCTCTTGGTCCAAACTGGATACCGTTTGGGAGGGTGTACTCATTGAAGACATCCTTGCAGATGCAGAGCTTGATCGGCCTACCGATTTCGTCTTGGCGCACTGCTACGATAATTATTCGACAAACGTCCCTCTGACGGATCTGCTTTCCGGGAAAGCGATGGTCGCCCTCAGTTATGCGGGCAAGCCACTTTCCCGCGATCATGGGGGGCCGGCGCGTCTTCTAGTGCCGCACCTTTACTTCTGGAAATCCGCCAAATGGGTGAATGCGCTGCAATTCACGACGCGTGACGAGGCCGGCTTTTGGGAGCTGCACGGCTATCACATCTACGGCGATCCGTGGCGCGAACAACGATACACCCATGACTGAAAACGAAGCGCAAGTCCGTTCGTGGCAATCATGCGTGATCGACGACATCATCCAGCAAACACCGAGTATCAAGAGCTTCTTCCTTCGGTTGAGCAAGCCGTTCGCGCACACCGCAGGTCAGCACGTCGATATCCGGCTGACCGCGCCCGACGGCTACAGTGCAATGCGCAGCTACTCGATCGCGTCATCGGCAGTTTCGACCCCGATCGTCGAGATAGCTATCGAGCGCATGCCGGATGCCGAAGTTTCGCCGTTTTTTCACGACATCGCGGCGATTGGTGACGAAATCGAAGTTCGCGGTCCGCTCGGTGGCCATTTCCTTTGGCCTGAGCCTGCCATAGATCCGGTTCTGTTGATCGGGGGAGGCTCCGGCCTCGTGCCGTTGATGGCAATGATCCGGCAGCGCCGCGCATTGGCCCAAGCCGTTCCGACAGCGTTGCTCCTGTCCGCACGAACCGCCGAGGACGTTCTCTTCTCAGAAGAACTTCATTGCATCGAAATCAGCGATCCGGCGTTCGTCCTGGCGCTCGCGATTACGCGCGAGAAACCGGTTCGCGCATCGGACTTTGCGCGACGGATCGACGGCATGATGGTCCAAGAAATTCTAACCAGGCTTCAGGGAAAGCCGACGCAAGTGTTCGTCTGCGGGTCTAACGGATTCGTCAACATCGCAACCGATAGCGCGCTGCTGGCGGGCTTGGACGCCTCCATCATCAAGACGGAGCGCTACGGGGGCTAGCGGCGCGAGCTATCTCACGTCGCGCCGATCGTAGACGTGCGCCCTGGGAAGCTTTGGCGATCAACGTGAACCGTTTTGCCGAACACAGTCTTCGTACCCCCCGGCCTCTAGAACGCCTTCGCTCGCGATACCTGGCTCGACATCAAGCTCAATTTGAAAGTTCCTGCACTATCCGTCGTCCTGATATGCTCGACCAGCATGATGGGCGATTCGAGCGGGACCGCTTCCGTCCCAATCGAGGCTCGGTTACCTTAGAGCATCGGCTCGGCGCTACAGGAGGCGCGTGCGGCCTCTGCCTGGCGGTGAAAGCACTTTGGGCCATGTCGCCTGGATAGCGGCCAATCGTCAGCATCTGCTCCGATGTCGGCCAAGGTGCAGTCGCCATCTTTGAACGCCGCGAATTGGAGATCAACGCCATGACAGCGATCCGCGTGCAACTGCCGGAGATGCAATATGACAACTGATGTATTGCTGTACACCACGAATTGGTGCCCGTTCTGCCGCCGAGCGAAGGCGCTCCTCAAGGAAAAGGGCGTGCGATGGAAGGAGCTCGATATTGAGGCGGATCCGGCTCACCGGCAGGCCATGGCGGAAGCGTCGGGGCGAAGCTCCGTGCCGCAGATCTTCATCAATGGCACCCTTATCGGTGGCTCCGATGAGCTATTCGCGCTCGATGTCAGAGGCGAGCTCGACAAACTTCTCGGGCGCAACCCGCCTGCCACCTGAGGAGGTGCGGCTTGGGGCAGCCAGCCCGCGAGCCTTCGCCGGTTGATGAATACAAAAGGAGAGTCCGTTGGTCTCAGCCATCTGGAAAGACACTACTATCGCCACAAGCGACGAAACAGTCATCGTCGAGGGAAATCACTACTTCCCACCGTCAGGAGTCGACCTGAGCCTGCTTGAGATGAGCCCGCACACATCTGTCTGTCCGATCAAAGGCGCCGCGCGCTTCTTTCATGTTCGCGCGGGTGACGCGCTCAACGTGAACGCCGCTTGGACCTATCCCGCCCCCACTCCGGATGCCGAGGGTATCCGGGATTACATCGCTTTCTGGAAAGGCGTGGACGTTGCCTAGCAGACTGGACGGACGACTTCGCTGATAGCCATGCGGGCGCCGACATCTCAATTATCCTGCCCACCCCGGGCCTCGTCGGCTGCAGGAATCTGCCCGGCACCTTAGCGCGACCCGGCACTGGCGGTCTCGCACCCGCCGCGCCTCTGTTCTATCAATAAGGATGGATGACATGGAGCATTCCGAGTTCGATGCCGCTTTCGCGAAGCTTGCGGAGGGATACAGAGAAGGGACTTATGAAGGCCGGCGTTTCAGCTTGATCGTCCGGCGATCTGGGGACGGACGTCGCAACAGTCTGTTCGCCAGGGAGTTGGACGGGACTGACATTGTCAGCTTCAACCTCTTCCGCGTTACATCAGATAGGACATTGTTGAAGCCGTGCGAAATGTCCGCCGAAAAGGTCGTAGCGTTCGTGCTGGAGTTCCGACCGGACACCTGACGGGCAGAAGAAGATCCCGGCCAACCGGCGCGCCTGCGACGGCCGGCTATCTAAGGCTGCGCAAGCCTATAGCCGCAGCTCATTGCACTTCGTCTGGCGAGGAATTCAACATCGATACGTCGCCATCCGCGGGGATATCGGTACAGGCGCCCGTGTAAGCCAGATTGAGAAATCCTAAGCGATGACTAACACCAATGACGCCACCCTTCCGACACATTCTATTCTTGAGGAATGCACAGCGATGGCTGTCGTCAACGCTCTGAAGATTATTCTGAAGAACAGCTACGCGATCTACCTTAAGACAAAAAATGCCACTCGGGCGCATCCCGCCCCTACTTCAGGGACTTTCACTTGCTTCTCGCTCTGTCACTCACAGCATCGGCACGCCCATGACGCATGGTATCCAGGCCTCATAATTTTCCCATATAACCTTCTTGTCTTTTGCGCACCCAGAAAGACTCGAGGCTTTAACTGGACAGATGAGCCCTCGAGGGTAGTGTTCACCTGATTGGCTTTCTCATATCTGATGTTGATTCGCACAGTGTGCCAACCAGGTGATAGTTTCAAAAAACCTGCGCTTCAGAGCGAATTAGACGATCTTCGATAAGAGCGATCCGCCTCAAAATCCAAAACATCTAACATTGTCCTAGAGCCATATTTGTACCTAGTACTATGGCGCTCCCATTAACACATTTGATGATGCACAGAAAACTTAGCTCATGATAGCTTTCAGCTAACAGCTATTCGGAAGCCCGAAAGGATTCAACCGTTTAAGCGTGAACCGTCGATTATAAATACTTTCGTAAGTTAGCTTTAAAGGACGCTTTTAGTCCTTGTAAATACGCATTACGACTCCACAGCTACCAAATCCATACGGCGCCAGCAACCATTAAAACACCCGACACTACTAAAACAATAGTAGAGGCGCGATTGCTGCCTTTCAAAGTATGACCAACACCCACATCCATAACTAGGTGTCGAATTCCGGCTACGAGATGATAAATAAATGAAGAGTATACCAACCAGAAACTAACTTTGCCGAAAGGTGAAGAAAAAATCTCCTTGACTTCATTAAAACCCTTTTCTGACTCCAACGATTTGCTCAGCATATACAGTATCAGTCCCAGAAAAATAAAGAGCATAATTCCTGAAATCCGGTGCAGAATCGATGTAAGCGCCGTGAGAGGAAGCTGAATGGTTCGAATATCAAGATTAACCGGCCGCTTTTTATTCATTTTGACTCCAGTCAACAATTCTAGTGGGGGATTTCAGTTTTCGATCTCATTCATCATAGCAGCTGTAACTAAGGCTGGCGGCGACAATAATGGAGATATTCGGGGCTTACGTTGCATTTTGAGGTCGCAGGTGCATGTGCGTAAATTGAAGCAAATTGCAAGGTTATGCCCAATAGGTAGCTAGCTTATTAATTTAACAAAAGTGACGTGTGTCGTTCTGCAGGGCATGCTGTTCCCCAACCCTGGAAAACCTATCCTCTTTAACACGTCAAAGTCGATTGATAGGCTTGCTGCAACAGCTATCTGCCCGGTTGAAGTCGAAGATCGATGTATCTGTAGGGTTTGGAAATAAATGCGGGCGCCCACCGCACTCACGGCTCAGTTACCATTCTTTGTGCATCGCGGCCGCGCGGCTAGTTGGTAGCTGTTCTAAGCCTAGTCAGTGCCGCCCTTCGCCCCAAGCCCCATAGTCAGATTTGAGAAATGACAGTAGGCGATGCCGCAACGCGCTTCATCGACCTATGTAAAACGACTCCTTTATCGAAATAGTGCACTCATCGCTCTCCACGGCGATCCCTTCATCGCGAATTGCACCGCCCAAGACGATCTGCACTGAAATCAATACTTTCTGATGCCTCTTGATTAGAGATGCCAGCCATAATCATCTCATCGCCAACGCATACGGCGTTCGGCAGCCAACACACTCTCACTCACTACTGGAAGCTCAGACATGAAAACCATAGGCATTGAAAACTCGAAGTCCAGCGTACAGGCCCACTTAACGCTTGGAACCAAAACTATGGGGCTAGGTATCTATGGCGCGTACTTGGCTCTCGCTATTATTTACTTCTGGTTCGGCGGCATGAAATTTACCCACTACGAGGCCGAGGGCCTGGTTCCACTGGTGAGCAACAGCCCGCTTTTGGGATGGGTGTATAGCATTTTTTCGGTCGACATGTTCTCCAGCCTGCTCGGCATACTAGAGATTTCGATCGGCACTCTGATCGCAGGCCGCATGCTGTCGCCCAAACTATCCGTGGTAGGAGGCGCTCTGTCTGCAGGCCTGTTCTTCACAACCCTTAGCTTTATGTTTTCCACTCCGGGCGTCATTGAGCCTAGTTTAGGGTTTCCGGCGATTTCCGTTGCGCCAGGTCAGTTTCTGCTTAAAGACTTAGGGTTGCTTGCTGTTTCGATATTTGTGGCAGGCCATTCGCTGGTTGAACTGGAAAAACGTAAAATTAATGCATAATTTTTTCAATGGCTTAAGGCAGTAATGCCTTAGGCCTTTTTGCCATCATTTTCCCCCGCCAGATCTTTCAACCAGTCACGAGGGCTCAACCCCGTCTTGCGTCTAAATGCGCGAGACAGCGCCGAAGGACTTTCGTAGCCGACTTGAGCTGCAATCAGCGTAATCGAGCGCCCTTCTCGCATCAGCTTCTGAGCCAGGCTAACTCGCCAACTCAACAAATAATCAGCAGGCGTCTGTCCGATGACACTCTTGAAATGCACGGCATACGCAGCGCGTGACATATTTGACTCACTGGCCAGCTCTGCTATTGACCAGGCATGTTCCGGGGAGTTGTGCATCTGTAAAAGCGATCGGGCAAGCCGCATGTCGGCCAGTCCAGCCATCATTCCGGTGCGCAACTGGTGATGATCGAGCAGGTAACGGAGCAACAGAATGATTAGGAGCTCAAATAAGCGCTCAAGCGCGGCTTCCCTTCCACAATGCACATTTGCCGCCTCGGCAAACATCCACTCCAACGTGTCTGCCAGCATGGGCAGATCATCGAGTGCGAGCACCAAACAGTCCGGTAATGAAGCCGACAAAGGATTATCAATTCCGCCCTCAAACTCCATGGAAGCACACAACAACTTTGCGCCATCGGACTCACCCGCAAACAATTGATGCTTGGCGGGGCGTGGCATAAAAATCAAGCTAGGGCGAGTGAGCTGCAAATCCTTGCGATCGGGACCAAGCAACGTCACGCTGCCGGCCTGAAGCAGATGGATATAACCTCGCCGCTCGGCGCCATCGTAAGATGCAGAGCCGCATAGGTCGCCGTCATAGAACAGATTGGCCCGCACGCCGAACCGCGAGAGCAAATTAGACAAACGATCCATTGGCCGATCCTTGACGAGTCAGAACGCACAGACCATACCATCTGCGTTGTCGTTCAGTGCCTGTAGCGAACATGCCGGCGTAAATCAGCCAACGGATAAAGTGATCACTGAGCAGCTCAGCCTCCCTTTCCAGTTCGGCTGTTAAAAAAACAACACCGTTGTTTGAAAGCACCAGCAAATCAAGTGCTCACTCTTCTATTTTACGGGGTTGTACGCCGGAATCCCAGAAATTTCCGTCAGCCCAGCTCCAGTCCCGCCACGAGCGCATCCAGGTCGATGAACTTGCCGTCAGTCTGGAAGG
>NZ_MPOR01000066.1:0-17176 GCF_001896155.1 Pseudomonas sp. FSL W5-0203 | reverse complement strand
GGGCGGCTAACCCGGCGTCCTGCCGGGTTACCCACGAATTCAAGCCTGCGTTCGGCCAGCGTGGTTTAACGGGGCGCCTGAGATCAAAAGCAGAGCAAGATCAAGATCAAGAGCGGCTCGCTTCGCATCGTGGTTACCGTTGGGTGGCAGATTTGAGGTCTTTGTCGATTGAACCGCCGCCATCGCAGGCAAGCCAGCTCCCACTTCTTAATCTGTGTACTTCAATCAATTTTCTCCAGCCACAGACTTTTCCTGTTCCCCAAAGGTCAACATCCTTCAAGCACCTTGACCCAGGAGATTCTCCCAAATGACCGCCCCCAAAGCCCTGTTGATCCTCCACGGCAAACAAGCCCTCAACGAGGATGTGCGCGCTGCCGTGCTGGCCCGGCGTGAGCAGGGTGGGGAGCTGGCCGTGCGGGTGACGTGGGAGGGCGGTGATGCCCGGCGACTGGTCAATGAAGCGCTGGCCGAGGGGTACACCCATATCATTGCCGGCGGTGGCGACGGCACCTTGCGCGATGTGGCCGAAGCCATGGCCCATGCCAACACCGACGCCAGCCTGGTGCTGATGCCCCTGGGTACCGCCAATGATTTCGCCAAGGCCGCCGGCGTGCCGTTGGAGCCGGCTGGCGCCCTGGCTTTGCTGGACGTGCCGCCCAAGGCGATTGACCTGGGCCAGGTCGGTGGGCAAATCTTCCTGAACATGGCCACCGGTGGTTTTGGCAGCCAGGTCACGGCCAACACGTCCGAAGACCTGAAGAAGGTCCTGGGCGGTGCCGCGTACCTGTTTACCGGTTTAACCCGCTTCAGTGAATTGAAAGCCGCCTACGGTGAATTGGAAGGCCCGGATTTCCATTGGAAAGGCGAGTTGCTCGCGCTGGGCATCGGTAACGGTCGCCAGGCCGGTGGCGGGCATGTGCTGTGCCCCGGTGCATTGGCTGATGACGGGCTGTTGGATGTCAGCATCTTGCCGGCGCCTCAAGAGGTGGTCGGCACGTTGCGTGAGTTGATGAACAACGGCTGGGGCCTGGGCACCATGTTCGTGCGCGCACGCCTGCCCTGGGTGAAGATCAAGGTCGCACAAGGCTTGTACATCAACCTCGACGGCGAGCCGCTGGAAGGCGACGACCTGCACTTCGAGGTGCTGCCCAAGGCCCTGCGCGTGCACTTGCCGCTGGGTTCGCCGTTAGTCGTCCAGGCTGATGATCTGCTCACGCACGGCAAATAACACCAGGCCCGCCACGTCAAAAATCTGCAAGCGCTTCATGATCTGCGAGCGGTGGGCTTCGACAGTCTTGATGCTCAGGCCCAGGCCGTGGGCAATTTCGCGGGTGGATTTGCCGCGCACGATCAAGCGCAGGATTTCCAGTTGCCGCGCCGTCAGGCTGTGGCTGTGGGCGACAGGCGCGCTGGGGGCCTGGCTACGGATCAGCGCCTGGTTGATCACTGTGTGGGCGATGGCGGGGCTCAGGTAGCGTTCGTTGTTACGCAGGGCCAGCAGGGCATGTTCCAGCTCGTTGGCGGTGGTGTCCTTGAGCAGGTAGCCGTGGGCACCGGACTCCAGTGCGCGCATGATCAGGTCCGGCTCGGTGTGCATCGACAGAATCAGCACCTTGCACGTGGGGTAAAAACGCTTGAGTTGCTGCAAGGCATCCAGCCCGCCGGTGTGCTTCATCGACAGGTCGAGCAGCACGATATCTGGCTGCAAGGCACTGTATTGCTCCAGTAGTTGCGCGCCATCGCTGGCTTCGCCGATGACGCTGTAGCCGGGAATATCCAGAATCAGCGCGCGCACGCCGGCGCGAATCAGTGCATGGTCGTCTACCAAGAGTAAATTGCAGGTCACTCGAGAACCTTAGGGGCGCTGGCCCGTTCGAGAGCGCGGGGCGCCCAAGGGAAAAGTGCGTTGATGCGTGTACCTTTGCCGGGCTCGCTGCTGACGGAAAAGGTGCCTCCCAGTTGGTGTGTTCGTTCGCACATACCGGCCATGCCCCGTTGGCCTTCCCGGCCCGGATCGGGGGCAGGCAAGAACCCCTGGCCGTCATCGCAGATTATCAACGACAAGCCTTCAGGCAGGCGTTGCAGACGCACCAGCAGGTTGCGAGCCTTTGCATGGCGAAGCATGTTGGTCACCGCTTCCTGAGTGACGCGAAAGGCCGCCACGGCCATTTCTTCGGGGATGCCGGTGAGCCGTTGCTGGCACTCCAGGCTCCAGCACACCTGGGTGTTTTCCAGGGTCTTGAGCAGGTGCGCGCGCAGGCTGGCTTCCAGGCCCAGGCTGGTCAGTTGGCGCGGGTTGAGGATGGCGCAGACGTCACGCACCTTGGCCAGGGTTTCATTGAGCGTATTGCACAGCACCGAACAATGGTTTTGCAGATCCTGGGGCAGGCGGCGCTGCAGCCATTCACTTTGCAGCTTGGCGGCTGTCAGTAGCTGGCCGATGTCGTCATGCAGTTCGCGGCTGAGTCGGTGACGTTCGTTCTCCTGAACTTGCAATAAGCGGGCGGCCAGTTCCTGAGGCTCGAACTTGATGGCTGTGCGCGAACGCCACTGTTGCAGCCCGACCACCATCAGTGTGGCGAGGTTGAGCAGCACGATCAGCAACGGCAGTGGCGCGTCCAGCAGATAGACCCACAGGCTCGCCACCAACGAGCACACGCATAGCGAAAGGGTAAGGCGGCGTGCGTGGCTGGGGGACACGGACCTGGCGATAAGTGACTTGAAACTGGCGTACATAGCGGATGGAGCCAATGAGGGTTCACTGCGGGGAGGCCGGTTGACCGGGCTCTGTTTGGAGTGCGCTGCCAAATCGTTTTTAAGCCTGTTGAAGTTAAATCACTTCGGGGGGCGCATAGTAACACCCCTATTAGCGTTGGTCGTCTGATTGGGTTTATGGCCCACGCGAATACTCTGGGCAGGCACCCCAGAGTTCAACATGGAAAGTTGTATTAACAAAGTTGGTTTGTATCGTTATTGCATTGATAGCTAATTGATATTTATTGTGCGCGCCGATCATGCTGCGGAGTGTATTGGGGGGCTTTTTGCGGGATCTGCAAGCTGACCGCCTCAATCAGCGACGACTGCTCTTCTTCATCCAGACTAAGCTTGCCAGTACGGATATCGATCAGTTCCAGTTGCCAGGCCAGTAGCGTCAAGCAGTCATGCAAGGCATGCAGCGCCTGGTCATGCAATTGCACCGGGCTCACGGCATTGGCAATCAAGTATTGAATCTGCCGAGAGAACTCGCTAATGGCCTGCAATGCGAGACAGTCTGCGCTCTCGGCGAGCTTGTTCAGGCTGGCTTTCATGCAGTCGATAGCGTCACTGTCGTTTCGAATCAAATGCAGGTGGTTCAAGCACTCTTCTGACCTGATCAGCAGCTTTTCAGCCTCGTGCAGGAACTCGGGAAGTGCAGATTGCCACTCGTTACCGTCGTTCATCATGCAGGTCTCCGCAACGTAGGGTCGGATGATGAGATGTCGCACCGGGTGAATGACGTAAAACTAGCGCTGAAATACGGCTCGGACTTGTAGGTCGATTCTGATAATCCAGTAGGACGTTTAGCGAAGTGCTCACGAAAGTCGTATGTAGCCCCGGTTGTACGGGATGACACGACTTCAGTTGCCGATACGTGAGTGCCTGAAAGGCCCGTGGGCCAAGGGCTGGGGATGGCAAACAAAAGCCTGACTCCATTCATGCAATGAGAATGGCGTCACATTAATGGCTATTAGATATCGCGAATATCAGGTTGGGCCTGATTGCGCATAGGGGAATCCCCTATGTGGTGGAACTGCACGTCAATTCGACTGTCGCGCAAGGCGGCTTGAAAGAGCATCAGGGGCCTAGGCAGTAAAGCATGATGTCAGTGTGACATCAATGGATTTACATGGCATTTTATTCGGGTCAAGGTCCGGCGCTTGCCGCCGATAACGTGCTTATACAGTTGCACACCCTTTCAACGCGCCTGCGGCGTGTACACCAGGAGCTTTTAATGGCCGGCATTCTCGACACGGTAGATCAACGCACGCAATTGGTGGGTGAGAATCGCCTGGAAATTCTCATGTTCCGCCTCTTCGGACGGCAGTTGTTCGCGATCAACGTGTTCAAAGTGCAGGAAGTGCTGCAGTTGCCCAAGCTGACCCTGATGCCCCAGCGCCACCCGTTCGTGTGTGGGGTGGTCAACCTGCGTGGCCAGACCCTGCCGGTGATCGACCTGTCCCAGGCCATCGGTATGCGTCCTTTGGTGCCGGGCCCCAACAGCACCATTATCGTCACCGAATATAATCGCTCGGTGCAGGCGTTCCTGGTGGGCGGCGTCGACCGCATCGTCAACATGAACTGGGAAGCCATCCTGCCGCCGCCGACCAGCGCCGGTCGCCAGCACTACCTCACCGCCATCAGCAAGGTCGATGAGCAACTGGTGGAAATCATCGACGTGGAAAAAGTCCTCGCCGAGATCGTGCCCTACAACGCCAAGGTCTCCCGGGACAAACTTGAAGACCCGGTGCTGGAGCGTGCCCGTGGCCGCGAAGTGCTGCTGGTGGATGACTCCAACGTGGCGTTGTCGCAGCTGCGTGACACCCTGGGCCAGTTGGGTGTGAAGATGCACATTGCCAGCGACGGCCTCAAGGCATTGAACATGCTCAAGGCCTGGGCTGACAGTGGCCAGGTCATGACCGACAAACTGCTGATGATCTTTACCGACGCTGAAATGCCCGAGATGGATGGCTACCGCCTCACCACCGAGATCCGCAACGACCCACGCCTGCGCGGTCTGTACGTGGTGATGCACACCTCGCTGTCGGGCAGCTTCAATGATTCGATGGTCAAGAAGGTCGGCTGCGACAATTTCCTCTCCAAATTCCAGCCGGACAAGCTGGTGGACGTGGTGCGCCAGCGACTGATGTTGGACGAAATGCCCGCCTGACTTTAGGATGACACTTTGTTTCCTAGGAAGGCAGGCCCATGCTGCGTCTCAGCGCGTTGTACCGTTACCCCTTGAAGTCCGGCAAGGCCGAAACTTTGCAGCAGATTGGGCTGGATAAACTCGGGTTGGACGGGGATCGACGCTGGATGCTGGTGGATGAAGCCAGCGGGCGGTTCCTGACGCAGCGGGCCGTGGCGAAGATGAGCCAGCTCTCGGCGTTATGGAACAGCAGCGGGGGCCTCACCCTGAGCTCGCCGGGCTACGCGCCGCTGGATGTAGCGTTGCCGGGCAGCGCCAGCGAACTGCGCGGTGTGACCATTTGGCGTGACACTCTGCGCGTGCCGGATGCTGGCGATGAGGCCGCGGCCTGGGTCAGCGCGTTCATTGGCAAGCCGACGCGCCTGGTGCAACTGCCCCTGGAACGTGCGCGCACCACCGAAGCCGGTTATGGCAAGGATGACGACAAGGTCGGCTTCGCTGACGGCTACCCGTTGCTGTTGATCGGCCAGGGCTCCCTCGACGACTTGTGTGTAAAGATCGGCCGCCCGATGGAGATGCTGCGTTTTCGTCCCAACCTGGTCATCGAAGGCGCCGAGGCCTTCGCCGAAGACGGCTGGAAGCGCTTGCGCATCGGCGATGTGGAGTTTCGGGTGGTCAAGCCGTGTTCGCGGTGCATCCTCACCACCATCGACCCCCAGACCGGTGAGCGCAGCCCCGATCGCGAGCCCTTCACGACACTGGAAACCTACCGCAAGACCGAAAAGGGCGCGATGTTCGGCCAGAACCTGGTCAACGATGGCATCGGGCGCCTGGAAGTCGGCATGCCGGTAACGGTGTTGGAATAAAAAAAGCCCGTCTGGTGGGAGACGGGCTTTTTTGTGTGCCGGGTACCGCTTAGCCGCGGTATTCACACAGGTAGGCGGTGTCCACCGCAACCTTCAATTGGAACTTGCTGTTGGCCGGTACGTGGAACTGACTGCCGGCGGCGAAGGTTTCCCAGTCGCTGCTGTCAGGCAGCTTCACGGTCAGGGCGCCGGAGACCACGTGCATGATTTCACGTTGGGCGGTGCCGAATTCGTATTCACCCGGAGCCATCACGCCGATGGTCGCCGGCCCTTCTGCGGTGCCGAAAGCGATCGACTTGACGGTGCCGTCGAAGTACTCGTTGACTTTGAACATGGGTGAATCCTCGGAAAAGATGGATGCTTACGCTCATCACTGCAGGCGCGGGCTTCTGTGGCGAGGGAGCTTGCTCCCGTTGACTGCGTAGCAGTCCCCGTTTTTTGGGGGCGCTTCGCACCCCAGCGCAAGCAAGCTTGCTCGCCACAGGATTTCGTTGGTGCAGGTGGGTAGCAACAAAGGAAAATGGCTGGCCAGTATGCCCAAGGCTGCAAGCGCTGCCTAGACCGGCAAAATCAGTGGTAGCAGGCGCGCGGTGTTGCGTGCATCCTCCAGGGCGCGATGCTGCTGGCCATTGAACTGCATTCCGGCCAATTGCAGCGCACCATTGAGCCCCAGCGGCTTGTCCAGGCGCCGGGCCTTGGCAAAGCGTTGCTTGAGGTTCACATGCGGCGTGTCGCCCAAGGCGCTGGCGAGGCCATGGCGCTGCCACTCCAGCTCAAGCTGCACGCGATCATAGTCACCCCAGCTGGCCCAGCCTTCCAGGCGTGGCTGATGTTGGCCCAGCCAGCGCTCGAACAGCGGCCACACCTCGGTGATCGGCGCGGCCATGTCGATATTGGCCTGGGTGATATGGGTGAGTTTGCGGCAAAAGGGTGTCAGCAATGGCCGGCGCAAGGGCCGCACAAAGCGCTGGAAGTGGTCCAGTTCGCGGCCCTGGCGGTTGACCAGGCTGGCACCGATCTCGATGACTTCCATCTCCGTCACGGGCCAGCCGCCGTCATCCGTTGTGGCTTCAAGGTCAATAATCAGCCAATGAGGCATGTGCAGGTTCCCGTACTCGTCCCTTCCTGATGGGGATAGAGCGTAGCCCGGCCCTGTAGTTCCGCCTAGGGGCGTTATTCGATCTCCAGCAAAACCTGACGGTTGCGCACCTGATCGCCCGTCATGACGCGCATCTCCTTGACGGTGCCATCGATGCCGGCCTTCAACGGGTGCTCCATTTTCATCGCTTCGAGCACCAGCAACAGTTGGCCTTTGCTGACGGCCTCACCGACGCACACCCGTATATCGACGATGGCGCCGTCCATGGGCGCCTGGACCGTACCGCTGCTGGCGTCGGCCTGGCGGCTGGCGACTTGCTGGGTGCGGTCGGTGACGGTCAGCCCTGGCAGCCATAGCCGGTTGCCGTCCAGGTGATAGGCGATGCGGCGGCGGATACCGTTGATGACCAGGCTGGCGTGGCGGCCGTCGGTGGTGAGTTGCAGGTCGTCAACGCTGACACTGTGGAGTTGGCCGTTGACCTCCAGGCGGTACGTGGCGGGGACACTCGCCGTGTTGCGCCAGCGCGCGAGTGTTTGGGGGTGCTGGTTGGCGCTGTGTTGATAAAACAGCGCGGCGGCCAGCGAGAGCTGTTCAGCGGTCGCCGTCTGCTGTGAGATGACGCTGAAGTGTTCGGCGATCAAGCCCGTGCTGAAGTCGCCGTTGATAAAGTCCGGGTGCTTGAGCAGGTCGATGAGCAAGCGCTGATTGGTCGCTACCCCCAGTAATACACTGTCTTCCACGGCCCGCAGCAGTTTTCGCCGGGCTTCTTCGCGGCTGGCGCCGTGGGCGATGATCTTGCCCAGCATCGGATCGTAGAACGGGCTGATGGTTTGGCCTTCACGCAAGCCATGGTCGATGCGCACGCCGGGGGCGGGTTCCCAGCGCAGCACGTCGCCGGTTTGCGGCAGGAAACCCTGGGCCGGGTCTTCGGCGTACAGGCGCACTTCCATGGCGTGGCCGGTCAGGGTCACCTGTGATTGGGTGAGTGGCAGCGGTTGGCCGGCGGCGATCTGCAACTGCCAGTCCACCAGGTCGAGGCCGGTAATCATCTCGGTGACGGGGTGTTCGACTTGCAGGCGCGTGTTCATTTCCAGGAAATAAAACTGGCCGTTGCGGTCGAGCAGAAACTCCACGGTGCCGGCACCTACATAGTTCACCGCCCGCCCGGCCTTGAGCGCGGCTTCGCCCATGGCCTGGCGCAGATCGGCCGTCATCACGGGGCAGGGCGCTTCTTCAATGACTTTCTGATGGCGGCGCTGGATCGAACAGTCGCGCTCGCCGAGGTAGATGAGGTTGCCATGGCTGTCGCCGAACAGTTGCACTTCCACGTGGCGCGGGTCGATCAGCGCCTGTTCGAGGATCAGCTCGTCGCTGCCGAACGCATTCATGGCTTCCGAGCGTGCGGTGCGCAGTTGCTCCAGCAGCTGTTCGCGCTGATGCACCAGGCGCATGCCACGCCCACCGCCACCGGCGCTGGCCTTGATCATCAGTGGGAAGCCGATGCGTTCGGCTTCCTGTTGCAGGGTGGCATCGTCCTGGGCACTGCCTTGGTAGCCGGCGATGCAAGGTACGCCGGCGTCGAGCATGGCGAGTTTGGACAGGCGTTTGCTGCCCATCAGTTCGATCGCTTCGGCGCTGGGGCCGATGAAGGTGAGCGTGGCCTGCAGGCAGGCGCGGGCGAAGTCGGGGTTTTCCGAGAGGAAGCCGTAGCCGGGGTGAATGGCGTCGGCGCCGGTCAGTTGGGCGGCGGCGAGGATGGCCTCTGTGTTCAGGTAGGACTGGTGGACGGGCGCCGGGCCGATGTGTACGGCTTCATCGGCCATCTGCACGTGCAGGGCGTCGGTATCCGCGTCGCTGTACACGGCCACGGTGCGGTAGCCGAGGGCCTGGGCAGTGCGCTGGATGCGGCAGGCGATTTCGCCGCGGTTGGCGATCAGGATCTTGCTGAATGCGGGCATTGGGTTATCCCTTGGTGGATGTGGCGTGTGTTGGGGCCTCTTCGCAGGCAAGCCAGCTCCCACATTTGAAATGTGTTCCCCTGTGGGAGCTGGCTTGCCTGCGATGGCGTCATCGAGACCAACTCGGCTTTCGCTTCTGCACAAACGCCTGCGTCCCCTCAACCCCTTCCTCACTCCTCACCGCCTCGGCAAACCACTGCGCCCCGCGATCCAGCACGGTCTCAAGGGGCTCATCCACACTGGCCAACAACAAGGCTTTGGTTCGTGCATTGGCCCCCGGCGCACACTGCAACACCTGCCCCAACACCTCATCCACCCGCTGCGCCAATGCCTGGGCGTCGTGCTCGACAAAATGCACCACCCCCAACCGCCCAGCCTCAATCCCATCAAACCGCGCCGCCGTCAGCGCCAGGCGCCGCGCCTGGGTCAAGCCAATACGCTTGACCACAAAGGGCGCAATCTGCGCCGGCAACAAGCCCAGGCGGGTTTCCGGCAAGCCGAATTGCGCCTGGCCCTGTGCAATCGCAATATCACTCACGCACGCCAGCCCGAACCCACCGCCCAGCACTGCGCCTTGCAGCACCACGATCACCACCTGCGCCAGCGCCTCCACCTCTTGCAGCAAGGTCCCAAACGCGCGGTTCAACGCTTGCAGTTGATCCCCCGCGCCGACCAGATCCTTCACATCGGCCCCCGCACAAAAATGCCCGCCCGCGCCGCTGATCACCACGGCGCGCACCTGGCTGTCCAACTGCGCCAGTACCGTACGTAGCTCCTTGACCATTTCAAGGCTCATTGCATTGCGGCATTCAGGCCGATTGAGGGTGACGTGGAGCACGCCGTTGTGGGCTTCGAGCAGCAAGGTGTTCATGGCTTTTTACCGGGCAGGGTGCCCATCAGTTTGCAGATGATGCCCAGCATGATTTCGTCGGCACCGCCGCCAATCGACACCAGGCGCACGTCGCGATAGGCGCGGGCCACCGGGTTGTCCCACATGAACCCCATGCCGCCCCAATATTGCAGGCAACTGTCGCTGACCTCACGGCCCAGGCGCCCGGCTTTGAGCTTGGCCATGGAGGCCAGTCGCGTGACGTCCTGGCCTTTGATGTATTGCTCGGTGGCCTGGTAGACCAAGGCGCGCAGGCATTCGATTTCGGTGGCCAGTTCCGCCAGGCGGAAGTGGATCACCTGGTTGTCGATCAACGCCTTGCCGAAGGTCTGGCGCTCCTTGCAGTATTCGATGGTGCTGTCGATGCAGTACTCCAGGCCCTTGATCATATTGGCCGCGCCAAACAGGCGTTCTTCCTGGAACTGCAACATCTGCATCATGAAGCCCGCGCCCTCGTGGCCGATGCGGTTGCGTTGCGGCACGCGCACGTCGTCGAAAAACACCTGGGCGGTCTCGGAGCTGTGCATGCCGAGTTTTTCCAACGGCGGGCTGACGCTGATGCCGGGGCTGTTCATCGGCACCATGATCAGGGATTTGTTGATATGCGGCTTGTCGTCCGAGGTGTTGGCGAGCAGGCAGATGAAGTCGGCGCTGGGCGAATTGGTGATCCACATCTTGCTGCCATTGATCACATAGTCGTCGCCATCCTTGCGCGCATGGGTCTTGAGCCCGGCCACGTCGGAGCCGGCACCGGTTTCCGAGACACCGATGCAGCCGACCTGTTCGCCGCTGATGGCCGGGCGCAGGAACTCTTCGCGCAGTTCATCGGAGCCGAAGCGCGCCAGGGCCGGGGTGCACATGTCGGTCTGCACACCAATGGACATGGGGATGCCGCCGCAGCGGATGGTGCCGAACTCTTCGGCGGCGATGATGGAATAGCTGTAGTCCAGGCCCATGCCGCCGAATTTTTCCGGTTTGGAGATGCCCAGCAGGCCGAGGTCGCCGGCTTTGCGGAAGATCTCGTGAATGGGAAAGCGCCCGGCTTTTTCCCATTCATCCACGTACGGGTTGATCTCGCGGTCGACGAAGGCGCGCACGGTGCGGCGCAGTTCCTGGTGTTCCTGGGTGAAGATCATTTTTATTGTTCTCCCTGTTGGGACGCGGAGCGTCCTGGTTTGCATTCCCACGCGGAGCGTGGGAGCGATCACCCACGTGGAGCGTGGGAACGATCAGCGCGCCACGCCGAAGGTGTTCGGTTGCAGTTGCCGCAGTTCGGCTTCGTGACAGATATCCAGCAAAAAACCGAGCAAGGTGCGGGTGTCCCGTGGATCAATCAGCCCGTCGTCCCACAGGTTGGCGCTGCCGTAGAGGGCGGTGGACTGGCTGTCGAGCTTCTGCGCGGTGACCTGTTCGAGCATGTCGAGCACTTTGGGGTCGGGCACCAGGCCGTCCTTGAGTTGCTTGGCCTCGGTGACAATGCGCAGCACCTTACCGGCCTGTGCGCCGCCCATCACTGCCGTGCGGCTGTTGGGCCAGGCGAAGATAAAGCGCGGGTCCAGGCCGCGGCCGCACATGGCGTAGTTGCCGGCACCGTAGGAACCCCCGACCACGATGGTGAGTTTAGGCACGCGGGCATTGGCCACAGCCTGGATCATCTTCGCGCCGTGCTTGATCACCCCTTGCTGTTCCGACTCGGTGCCCACCATGAAGCCGGTGGTGTTGTGCAAAAACAGCAGCGGCGTGCGGCTTTGGTCGCACAGCTGGATAAACTGCGCGGCCTTGCTCGCGCCCTTCGGCGTGATGGGGCCGTTATTGCCGATCACTCCCACGGCGCGCCCCTGGATATGCAGATGGGCACAGACGGTGTGGGGGTCGAACTCGCCCTTGAATTCCAGCAGGTTGGAACCGTCAGCCAGGCGCGCCAGGATCTCGCGCACGTCGTAGGGTTTTTTCGGGTCATCGGGGATCAGCCCCAACAGCTCTTCAATCGGATACAGCGGTTCGCGATAAGCGCGTTGTGGTGCGTGCGGCAAGCGATCATTCCAGGGCAGCAGGCCCACAATTTCACGCACGATGCGCACGCCGTCGGCATCGTCTTGGGCCAGGTACTCAGCGGTGCCGGCGGTTTGCGCGTGCATCTGCGCACCCCCCAGTTCTTCATCGGTGGCGACTTCGCCAGTGGCGGCCTTGAGCAACGGTGGCCCGGCGAGGAACAGCTTGGCCTTGCCGCGCACCACCACCACGTAATCCGACAGGCCCGGCTGATACGCACCGCCGGCCGTGGCCGAGCCGTGCACCACGGTAATCTGCGGCAAGCCCATGGCGGACATGCGGGCCTGGTTGGCAAAGCTGCGCGCGCCTTCGACGAAAATCTCGGCGGCGTAGTTGAGGTTGGCGCCGCCGCTTTCGGCGAGGGTCACCACCGGCAGTTTGTTCTCCATGGCGATCTGTTGCAGGCGCAGAGATTTCTTCAGCCCGGAAGGGGAAATGGTGCCACCTTTGATCGCGCTGTTGTTGGCCACCACCAGCATGCGCACGCCGCTGACATAGCCGATGCCGGCGATCAGCCCGCCACCGGCGGCGCTGCCGTCCTTGTCGTCGTGGAGCTTGTAGCCGGCCAGGCTGGCCAGCTCCAGGAACGGCGCGCCGGGGTCCAGCAGCAGGTTGAGGCGCTCACGGGGCAGCAATTGGCCGCGCTTGTCGAACTTGGGCTTGGCTTCCTGGGCCTTGGCCAGCAGGGCGTGTTCCAGTTGGCGCAGTTGGGCGATGCACGCCAGCATGGCTTCACGGTTTTGCGCGAAGGCTGGGCTGTTGGGGTCGATCAGGGTTTCAATGGTTGGCATGGCGTTATTGCTCCGCCTTGAGCACATCCGGCAGGTAGGCGCGGTGGAACCCGTTGAACGGCTCGCTCGGCGCCTGCGCCTTGTGCAGCGGCCATGCGCGGCTGCCCAGGCTGGCGGCGCCGTCGATGCGCAGGGTGCTACCGCTGATAAAGGCCGCAGCCGGGCTGAGCAAAAAGACGATGGCCGCGCTGACTTCCGACTCGGTGCCGATGCGCTTGAGCGGTACATGCTCACGCAGGGTGGGAATCACCGCCTTGAACGCGCCTTCGTAGGTGTCCATGCCGCTGGAGGCAATCCAGCCAGGCGCCACGGCGTTGACGCGCACCCCGGCATAGCCCCACTCAAACGCGGCGGTCTTGGTGAAGTTGTCCATGCCGGAGCGCGCCGCGCCGGAGTGGCCCATGCCGGGCATGCCGCCCCACATGTCGGCGAGCATGTTGACGATCGCGCCACCGTGCTTGCTCATCGACTGGTTGAACACTTCCCGCGCCATCAGGAAACCGCCCACCAGGTTGGTGCGCAGTACGGTTTCAAAGCCCTTCTGATTGATCGCCGCCAGTGGCGACGGGTATTGGCCTCCCGCGTTATTCACCAGGCCATGGATGGGGCCGTGGTCGTGCAGGATCTGCGTGACCAGCGCTTTCACCGCCTCTTCCTCACGAATGTCACAGGCATGCCAATGGGCCACGCCGCCATCTTCAGCAATTTCCGCCGCGACCTTCTGCAGTTTTTCTGGCTTGCGCCCCACCAGGATCACGCAGGCACCAAGGGCCGCCAGCTCATGGGCGGTGCAGCGGCCAATGCCACTGCCGCCTCCGGTGACAATCACGGTTTGCCCCTTGAACAGGTCGGCTTTGAAGATCGAGTCGAAGGCCACGGCGACGGTCCTTTAGGTGAGTTGGTCGGCAATGTGTTGCGGCACGGCGATGGGGATTTCCAGCAGTTGCTGAGCGAAGGCTTTGCCTTGCGGGTCGATGCGCAGGCTGGCGATACCGCCGCCGCCCAGGGCATTCTCCAGCAGGAAATTCAGGCTGTGGCTGCCGGGCAAGTACCAGCGCTCGACGCGGCCATGGATCGGGTCGAGCACGTGGTCCATCCAGTCGATGATCACCTCCGGGGTCAGGGCTTCGGCGATCCACGGCAGGTAGTCGGGGTGGCGGGCGATCACGCCAATGTTGCTGTGGTTGCCCTTGTCACCTGAGCGCGCCACGGCGAGTTTCACCAGCGGTACGCTGGCGTCGGCACGGCCCTGGGGCTTGGCCGGCTCGATGGGCACAGCCGGAGTGAGCAGAGGCGCGGAGGCGGGCAACTCGACGGCATAGCGTTGGTCTTGGTACTCGATGGCGACGTTACACCGTGATTTGTCGACCAGGAACGAAAACAGCCGAATCAGCGGATACACCGTCGGTCGCCCGCCCACAATGCCGGTCAGCCCCGGTGCCATGCCGGTTGCCGCCTGGGCGATCTCGCGGGCGAACAGCACCAGTGCCTGCTTGCTCGGGTGCCGCACCGCCAGCTTCACCACCACTTCACGGCAATCCGCACGCCGGGCGTGGGCGCCGTAGGTGGCTTCGCTGCCGAGCAGTTCGATGTTGACGTCGGTGTAGGGCGCCCAGCCGCGCTGGCTGAACAGCTCCGAAGTCTTGTTGATGAGCGCCTGGCTGACCCGCTCGGCCTTGGCCACCGCGTCGATGCCAGCGAGCAGGCAACTGGCGGTGCAGCGAAAGCCATCGGGGTAGGTGGCGCTGACCTTGTACTGGTCGGTGGGTGGCAGGCCCTTGGCGCCGTGCAGGCGCACCGCGTGTTTGCCTTGTTGCTGCAGTTTGACCTGGCTGAAATCGCAGATCACGTCCGGCAGCACATAGGCGCGCGGGTCACCGATTTCATACAGCAGTTGTTCGGCCACGCTGAGTTCGCTGATCAGCCCCCCGCTGCCTTCGACCTTGTTGACGGTGAACTGGCCGTCGGCGCTGACTTCGACGATAGGGAAGCCGATGTGTTCGTAGTCGGGCACGTCACGCCAGTCGGTGAAGTTTCCGCCGGTGCATTGGGCGCCGCATTCGATGATATGCCCGGCCAGGGCGGCCTGGGCCAAGTGATCGTAGTCCTGCCATGACCAATTGAATTCATGCACCAGTGCCGCGCTGACCACTGCGCTATCGACCACCCGGCCGGTGATGACAATATCAGCGCCGAGTCCCAGGGCCTGGGCAATGCCCGGTGCGCCGAGGTAGGCGTTGGCGGACACGCACAGGGGCGGCAGCGGAGCGCCGTTGTACAGGTCGGTGACAGGTGGCAGCTGTTTGAGTTGAGGGTGCAGGTCATCGCCGAGCAACACGGCGATTTTCAGCGGGATGTGCGCGTTATCGCAGGCCGCTTGCAGGGCGGCGGCGCAGGCTTGGGGGTTGATACCACCGGCATTGCTGATCACCCGGATGCCCTGGCGCTGGATATCCGCCAGCAGGGGTGTCAGCACCTCGACAAAATCCGTGGCGTAACCGGCCTTGGGGTCTTTCAGGCGGGCACCGGCGAGGATCGACAGGGTGACTTCCGCGAGGTAATCGAACACCAGGTAATCCAAGGCACCGCCCTGCACCAGTTGGGCGGCGGCGGTGCAAGTGTCGCCCCAGAAGGCGCTGGCGCAGCCGATACGTACCGTCTTGCTCATGAGAAATCCTTCCTCCAAGGGCTGGTGCCGAGACTACCAAGCAAGCGCTTGGTTTGTAAACTCCAGTCACAAGTTTTACCCAAGCGCTTGCTTGGGTGGCAGTCACGGCCTAAATTGCCGGCCAAGACGACAGTAGACGTGAAGGAGAGCAGCATGGATGAGTACAAAGCCCTGGGGGTGATGCGCACCATGGTCGACAGTGGCCAATTGACCGACCCCGAGAGCGCCCGCGGCAAGTTGCTGCAAACCGCGGCTCATCTGTTTCGCAACAAGGGTTTCGAGCGCACCACCGTGCGAGATCTGGCCAGCGCCGTGGGCATCCAGTCCGGCAGCATCTTTCATCACTTCAAGAGCAAGGATGAGATATTGCGTGCCGTGATGGAGGAAACCATCCATTACAACACCGCGATGATGCGCGCTTCACTGGAGGAGGCGAGCACGGTGCGCGAACGCGTGCTGGCGCTGATCCGCTGCGAGTTGCAGTCGATCATGGGCGGCAGTGGCGAGGCCATGGCGGTGCTGGTCTACGAATGGCGCTCGCTGTCGGCCGAAGGCCAGGCGCACGTGCTGGCCCTGCGTGACGTGTATGAGCAGATCTGGTTGCAGGTACTGGGCGAGGCCAAGGCCGCTGGCTACATCCTGGGCGATGTGTTTATTGCCCGGCGCTTCCTCACCGGGGCCTTATCCTGGACCACCACCTGGTTTCGTGCCCAAGGCAGCCTGACCCTTGAGGAGTTGGCCGAAGAGGCCTTGTTGATGGTGCTGAAGTCGGACTGAGGCGCAAGTTATTAATTTGCTGGCGAAAGTTGTCTCCCCCAGTAAAAACGCCTAGCTTATCGGCATTGAACTCTTCAACGGTGTGTGCCTCGATGTTTTCGCCATGGCGGCTGGCTGCAGGACTTACTTTATGGGCACTGGGCACCGCCGCGTGGACGCAGGCTGGTGCCGCGCAGTTGGTGAGAATCGGCGCGGCGCATTTTCCGCCCTACACCGTACGCCCTGAACAAGGCGCCGACACCGGGTTGCTGCCGCAATTGGTCGAGGCGTTGAACGCTGCGCAAACCGATTACCAGTTTGTGGTGGTGCCTACCTCGATACCTCGGCGTTTTCGTGACTTCGAGCAAGGCCGGGTCGACATGGCGATCTTCGAAAACCCGTCCTGGGGTTGGCAGAATATTGCCCATACCAGTGTTGATATGGGGCTGGAAGATGCGGAGATTTTTGTCGCTCAGCGTCAGCCCGGTCGCGACCAGAGTTATTTTTCCGACCTCACCGGCAAGCGCCTGGCGGTATTCAGCGGGTATCACTATGCCTTCGCCGACTTCAATCCCGATCCCAAGAACATGGCCGAGCGTTTCAACGCGACGTTGACCTATTCCCATGACAGTAACCTGCTGATGGTTGCCCGTGGGCGTGCGGATATTGCGCTGGTTACCCGTTCGTACCTGAGTGATTTCATGGTGCGCAACGCAGACATGGCGGGGCAGTTTTTGGTGTCGGAGCGTATTGACCAGGTGTATCACCACTACGCGTTGTTGCGGCCCAAGGCACCGATCACTGGTCCGGCGTTTGCCGAACTGCTCAAGCGTCTGCGCGACAGTGGCCAGATGCTGAAGATTTTTGAGCCGTATCGTATTGATGTGACGCCGGTGCCCTGAGGTCTTAGTAAGTAAAATCCTTCGGGCTCAGTGGGATCAACTGTGGGAGCTGGCTTGCCTGCGATGGCGGCCTGACAGCCGACACAGATATAACTGATGCCCCGCGATCCAATGTGGGAGCTGGCTTGCCTGCGAAGACGGCCTGACAGTCAACACAGTTGGACCGTGTACATATCCATCCCTGCGGTAACGGCTACTTAGGGTTCCGCTTTTACAGCGGCTCACTTTTGAAAAGCGCAAAAGTAAGCAAAACGCTCTTGCCCCACCACTCGGCACCTCGCCCAGGCTC
>NZ_MPOR01000065.1:0-17235 GCF_001896155.1 Pseudomonas sp. FSL W5-0203 | reverse complement strand
TGGCGGCTAGCCGAACAGAGACATGGAAAGCGTTTTATCAAGCACAGAGGGCGCGAGGCTATAGCACCACACAGGCGTTGGTAATACTGGCCCGCAAGCTTGCTCGGGTGGTGTTCGCTCTGCTGAAAGGGCAAGGCGAATATCAGCCAAAAGTTGGTTGAGGGTTGCCCCTCAACCATAGAATCTCCCACAGTGGGATCGCGGTGCTTCAGGTATAGAAGCGTCAACTGTCAGGCCGCCATCGCAGGCAAGCCAGCTCACACTTTGGATCGTCGTGTGTCAGTCAGATCAGCGTCGCTGGCAGGTCGTCACGGGAGCAACAAGCCTCACTTCATGGCCCGGCGAGAAAACCCATTAACCACGATATAGAGCAGCGGCCCTACCGACACAAACACTGCCGTCAGTAAAAAATACGGCAGCACTGAGGCCATCGACCGCCCTCGCCCACGCGCATCCCGGTACATCCACACACACGCCAGCACCGCCATCAGATACAGGTCAATCACCACCTGTGCCGTATCGGGTCTGGACATCAGTTCCCATCCAAATGCCAGCAGTGATTGCTCGGCCGTGAGCATGGTCGCCACGGTATAGACGGTGAATCCCAGCAAGGCCGCCAGGGCGATATAAGGTTTTTGCATGGTCTCTTCCTTGAAGTGCAACGTTAATCAACGCGGCCACCTTAGCGACAAGAGACTGCCGCTCGCAATGTTGCTGACGTCTTTCTCGAGATGTCCTGCGCGCCGCCCACACGAAGTATGCCGCGCTGGTTTTGTGAAATATCTGTACGTAGACTGCCGCCATACCCCCACTTGAAGGCGGCGAAAAAAACGTGATGCAAGTTACTGAAGTCTCCATTGCCCAATTGCGCGCTGCGCTTGAAGCCGGCCAGACCACGGCAGTTGAACTGGTGCAGGCGTACCTGGCGCGGATCGATGCCTACGATGGCCCGCAGACGGCCACTGCACTGAACGCCGTGGTGGTACGCAACCCCGATGCGCTCAAAGAAGCCCAGGCGTCTGATGCACGCCGCGCCAAGGGGCAAACCCTGGGGCCACTGGATGGTATCCCCTACACGGCCAAGGACAGTTACCTGGTCAAGGGGTTGACGGCTGCATCAGGCAGCCCGGCGTTTGCCAAGCTGGTGGCCCAGCGCGATGCCTTCACCATTGAGCGTCTGCGTGCCGGTGGCGCTATCTGCCTGGGCAAGACCAACATGCCGCCGATGGCCAATGGCGGTATGCAACGTGGCGTGTATGGTCGCGCCGAAAGCCCCTACAACGCCGACTACCTCACCGCGCCGTTTGCGTCGGGTTCCTCCAACGGTGCCGGCACCGCCACCGCCGCCAGCTTTGCCGCGTTCGGGCTGGCTGAAGAAACCTGGTCCAGCGGTCGCGGCCCGGCCTCCAACAATGGCCTGTGTGCCTACACGCCTTCACGCGGGGTGATTTCCGTGCGCGGCAACTGGCCGCTGACCCCGACCATGGACGTGGTAGTGCCCTACGCTCGCACCATGGCCGACCTGCTGGAAGTGCTCGACGTCGTGGTGGCCGAAGACCCGGACACACGAGGCGACCTGTGGCGCCTGCAACCCTGGGTGCCAATCCCCAGCGTCACCTCGGTGCGCCCGGAGTCCTACGCGGCGCTGGCAGTCAACAGCGAAAGCCTGGCCGGCAAGCGCTTTGGCGTGCCGCGCATGTACATCAACGCCGACCCGGAGGCTGGCACCAGCGAAAAACCCGGTATCGGCGGCCCGACCGGGCAAAAAATCCACACCCGCGCCACGGTGATTGAACTGTGGCAAGCCGCGCGCCAGGCATTGGAAGCGGCGGGTGCCGAAGTGATCGAAGTGGATTTCCCGCTGGTGTCCAACTGCGAAGGCGACCGCCCCGGCGCACCGACGGTGTTTACCCGTGGCCTGGTCTCTAAAGAGTTCCTCCACGACGAACTGTGGGAACTGTCAGCCTGGGCCTTCGATGACTTCCTGCGCGCCAACGGCGACCCGCACCTGAACCGCCTGGCCGATGTGGACGGGCCGAACATCTTCCCCCACGACCCCGGCACCCTGCCCAACCGTGAAGACGACCTGGCCGCCGGCATGGACGAATACGTGCGCATGGCCCAACGCGGCATCACCTCATGGGACCAGATCAGCACCGTGCCCGATGGCCTGCGCGGCCTGGAGCAAACCCGGCGCCTGGACCTGGAAGACTGGATGGACACCCTGGGGCTTGACGCCGTGCTGTTCCCCACCGTGGCCGACGTAGGACCGGCCGATGCCGATGTGAACGAAGCGTCTGCCGATATCGCCTGGAGCAACGGCGTATGGGTCGCCAACGGCAACCTCGCCATCCGCCACCTGGGCGTACCCACCGTCACCGTGCCGATGGGCGTGATGGCGGACATTGGCATGCCGGTGGGGCTGACCTTCGCCGGGCGTGCCTATGACGATTCGGCGCTGTTGCGCTTTGCCTCGGCGTTCGAAGCCACCGGCAGCAAACGGATGATCCCGCCGCGTACGCCACCGCTGGCGGCTATCTAGCTGGGCTCCTCACTCAAAGTGTGGGAGCGGGCTTGCTCGCGAATGAAGTGTGTCAGTCAACAAATCAGGTGACTGACACACTTCATTCGCGAGCAAGCCCGCTCCCACACTTTTTGTTCATATTTCAGTTCAAACACCGTGGTGCGAGGACCGAAGCACCTCGTTGCGACGCTGCCACTCCTCCACCACTTCCCCCAAGGTCTTGGGTGCGCCATTACGAATCCACGCCATGAATGGACGGTTGAACTTGAACGCCGGGCCGCACTGCTCAAGCATAAAGCGGCGCACGTTCTGGGTGTTTTTGTAGCTAGGCGTGACGGGTGTAGCACGGGTGATGACGTCGCTGTGCCAGTCAAAATCCATGATGTACCTCGGCTGCGCGGATGGTGATGAACACTCTAGCGCCTCCTCACCTCAAGCTCCTGCAAATTTCACTTTCCTTCCCCCTTGAGAATATTGCATGGTTGTACGACGACATACCTCGTCGTATTTCCCAACAACAATAAGGAAAACCCCCATGCCCAACTTCAAAGTGCTGATCGGATTTCTGTGCCTGTTCTGCGGCTACGTCGCCGCCGCGCCCGGCGCAGCCGAGAAGGATGTAGCCCAGGCAGTCGATCAATTGACCCAAGCCATGCTGCACCTGGACCTCAAGCAGCTTCATGCACTGACGTCCGACAAGCTCACCTACGGCCACTCCAGCGGCAAGGTGCAGAACAAGGCGCAATTCATTGCCGACCTGGAAACCCATACCAGCGCATTCAAAACCCTGGAGATGCAAAACCAGACCATCACCCTCAATGGCGATACCGCCCTGGTGCGCAACCACTTCCACGCCCTGGCAGTGAACAGCGGTGTGGACACACCAACCGATATCGATAACTTCCAGGTCTGGCAAAAACAGCATGGCAAATGGCTGCTGATTGGTCGCCAGGCTTACAAGTACTGAAGATCGCTCACCACGCCACCACCTTGCGCACCTTCACCAGCGCCTCACGCAACGCCGCCATGGGCACCGAACCCAGGGCCAGGCGCAGTGCGTGGGGCACCTGGGCCGAGACCGCGAACGGTTCGGCGGTTGAAACCGAGATGCCCGCCCGCTGCAAGGTCATGGCGACCTGATCGGCGCGGGCGTCTTCCGCCAACGGTAGCCACAGAAAGTAGGATGACGGGTGGCTGATGGTCTTCACGCCCCTCAGCACCTGTGCTGCCAACGCTTGACGAGCCTGGGCATCCGCACGCTTTTGCGCCTCCAGTTGCGCCACCGTGCCGTCCTCGAGCCAGCCCACCGCAATCGCGCTCATCACCCCCGGCACGTTCCAGGTAGTGGCCATGATCGTGCGTTCCAACCCGCTTACCCACGCCATAGGCGCAGCGATAAAGCCCACACGCAAACCGGTGGCGACACTCTTGGACAACCCGCCGATGTACACCGTGCGCTCCGGTGCAAGAGTTGCCAAAGGTGGCGGTGCTTCTTCGGCGAGAAACGCATAGGCGCCATCCTCAATGATCATCAGGTCGTGCTGCCGGGCGATTGCCACCAAACGCTCGCGCTGCGCCAGGCTCATCACCCAGCCCAGCGGGTTATGCAGGGTCGGCATGCTGTACACCGCTCGCACCGGGCGCTGGCGACACAGGCTGTGCAGGTGGTCCAGGTCCGGGCCGCTGGCGGTGACTGGGATGGCGACCAGTTCCAGGTGCAGGGTTTCGGCCAGTACCTTGAACCCCGAATAGGTCAATGCATCCACCGCGACCACATCCCCAGGCTTGAGCAAGGTCATCATGCTCACCGCCAGGCCATGCTGGGCGCCGCTGACGACAAGCACCTGCTCGGCTTGCACCGTCAACCCTCGGTTCAACAAGTGCCGGGCCACGGCGGCGCGCTCGTGCACACGCCCGGCATGGGGCTGGTAGCGCAGCAGCGCCTCCAGATCGCCAGACAGGGCGAGCTGGCGCAACGCCGTGCGCAACAGCTCGGCCTGGCCCGGCAAGGACGGGTAGTTGAAATTCAGATCGAGCACACCCGCCGTAACCGTCATCTGCCCGCTGCCCTGCCCTGGCGGCAACGCGATTTCACGCACGAAGGTGCCGCGCCCGGTTTCGCCGCTGACCAGGCCCATGGCTTCCAACTCGCTGTACACCCGGCTGGCGGTGACCAGTGCCAGGCCATGCTCGGCGGCCAATTGCCGATGGGTAGGCAACCGCGTGCCGGGCTGCAATTGGCCGCTGCGGATGGCCTCGGCGAAGGTATCGACCAGCGTCTTGTAGCGAGCACGGGGCATAGGGATGTATCCATGACAATTTTTTGATTGTCTTAATCTTCAATCCTAGGATGCCCAGCATGCAACTGCCATTTTCGGACAGGTCCCCCATGGAACGCACTTCTCCTCTCGGCACTCTGGACAGCAGCACCCAGGGTTGGATCAACGGTTTTATCGGCGTGGTGATTTTCAGCGGCTCGCTGCCAGCCACGCGCCTGGCGGTGATGGAATTCGATCCGGTGTTCCTGACCATGATCCGCGCCACCCTCGCGGCACTATTGGGGTTGTGCCTATTGGGGGTATTCAAGGAAAAACGCCCCACACGCCAGCAATGGGCACCGCTGGTTATCGTCGCGCTTGGCGTGGTGATCGGCTTTCCACTGCTGACGGCCCTGGCCCTGCAGTACGTGACCTCGGCCCACTCCATCGTCTTTATCGGCCTGCTGCCACTGGCTACGGCGGTGTTCGGTGTGCTGCGCGGCGGTGAACGGCCGAGGCCGGTGTTCTGGTTGTTTTCGGTCCTGGGCAGCCTGTTGGTGATGGGATATGCCATTGCTCAAGGCTTGAGCGCCGCACCCGCGGGCGATGTGTTGATGCTGTTGGCCGTGCTGGCATGCGGCCTGGGGTATGCCGAAGGCGCCAAGCTGTCGCGCAACCTGGGCGGCTGGCAGGTGATCTGCTGGGCGCTGGTGGTGTCGCTGCCGGTGGTGGCGCCCTTGAGCCTGTTGTTGGCGCCGTCCACCCTCAGCGGCATCAGCTTGCCGGCATGGCTGAGCCTGGGCTATGTGGCGTTGTTCAGCATGTTGATCGGCTTTGTATTCTGGTACCGCGGCCTGGCCCAAGGCGGGATTGCCGCGGTTGGCCAGTTGCAGTTGCTGCAACCGTTCTTCGGCCTGGCGCTGGCGGCGGGTTTGCTGCATGAACAGGTCAGCCTGGGCATGGTGCTGGTGACGGTGGCGGTGATCGGCTGCGTGGCCGGGGCGAAGAAGTTTGCTCGCTGACCCCTGGCCTGCTAAATAGAAGCGTCGCCAAACAACAACAAGGACTCTGCATGCACAGCGCTTCTCTCCAGGACACCACGGCGCCGGACGGCATCTGTTACGGCTGCGGCAGCAGCAACCCCCATGGCCTGCACATCAAGAGCCGCTGGGATGACGATGGCGTGCACGTCATTGCCGAGCACCAACCCGAGGCCAAATACAGCGGCTGGCCGGATCTGGTCTACGGTGGGCTGATCGCCATGCTGGTGGACTGCCATTCCAACTGGACCGCCATGGCCTACCACTACCGCGTCGAACAGCGTGAACCCGGCAGCCTGCCGCGCATCGACTGCGTCACCGGTAATCTGGGGATCAAATTCATCAAACCCACGCCCATGGGGGTGCCCCTGGTCCTGCGGGCTCGGGTCGAAGGCGAAATCGGCCGCAAAAGCCGTGTGGTCTGCGAAGTGTATGCAGGCAGCGTGCTCACCGCCGTCGGCGACTCGGTGTTCGTGCGCGTCGACACCGGGCAACTGGCCGCCGCTGCCCATGGCCGCGAGGTTTGATCCTGGTCTACAGTGACGGCAACCGCTAATCGAGGACTGCACCGATGACTCGTCTGACCGCGAAAGACTTTGCTCCCGAACTGCTGGAACTCTACGACGGCTATGCCCACGGCAAGATCAACCGCCGCGAATTTCTCGACCGCGCCGCGCTGTTCACCCTCGGTGGCCTCACCGCTTCGGCATTGCTCGCGGCCCTGAGCCCCAATTACGCCCTGGCCGAACAGGTGAAATTCACCGACCCGGATATCGTCGCCGACTACATCACCTACCCCTCGCCCAAAGGCAACGGCACCGTGCGCGGCTATCTGGTACGCCCAGCCAAGGCCGCAGGCAAACTGCCAGCCGTGGTGGTGGTGCATGAAAACCGGGGCCTGAACCCTTATATCGAAGACGTCGCCCGACGCCTGGCCAAGGCCGGCTTTATCGCCTTGGCCCCGGACGGCCTGACCTCGGTGGGCGGCTACCCTGGCAATGATGAAAAAGGCGTGGCACTGCAACAGACCGTCGACCCGACCAAACTGATGAACGACTTCTTCGCCGCCATCGAATGGCTGATGCACCACGACAGCAGCACGGGCAAAGTCGGCATCACCGGGTTCTGTTATGGCGGTGGCGTGACCAATGCAGCGGCGGTGGCCTACCCGGAACTGGGCGCGGCAGTGTCTTTCTACGGGCGCCAACCCGACGCCAAGGACGTACCGCGCATCAAGGCGCCGATCATGTTGCATTTCGGTGAACTGGATACGCGCATCAATGAAGGCTGGCCGGCGTATGAACAGGCATTGAAGGCCGCGGGGACGAGGTATGAGGCGTTTATCTACAAGGGCGCCAACCACGGATTCCATAATGATTCGACACCGCGCTATGACGAAGCAGCGGCGAACCTTGCCTGGGAACGCACCCTGGGATGGTTCCGCCAATACCTCGCCTAGCCCAGCGCTGACGGTGGGAGCGGGCTTGCCCGCGAAGGCAGTGTGTCAGTCGCTGCACCTGTGACTGCACAACCGCTTTCGCAGGCAAGCCAGCTGCCACCTTTGATCTTCATTGCTTTGGGCATTGCGTTCGCTAGACTGATCGGCGTCAGCTCAGGCAACACTCGCCTGTAACCACCCTTTGAACACCACCATCGCGGGTGTCTCAGCCCGCGACTGCAAGCGCGTCAACCAATAGCTGCCGGTGGTGATCCCCATCTCGAACGGCTGGCGGATCACATCGTTCTCCAATTGCCGCGAAAACATACGAGCTGGCGCCAGTGCCACGCCGGCACCTTGCAGCGCGGCCTCCATCATTGCCAGCGAGGAGTCGAACACCACGCTGCGCGGCACCCGGGTATCGCTGGGCAAACCGGCGGCCTGGAACCACAGGTTCCACTCATCGGCACGGTAGGAACGCAGCAAGGTATGCTTCAACACGTCAGCCGGGCTGCGCAGTTGTTCGGCAATCTGCGGCACGCACAACACCGTCAACGGTGCCTCAAGCAAAGGGCACGCATCGGTGCCGTGCCACGCGCCGGCGCCAAAGCGGATGGCATAATCCAGGCCCTCGGCGGCGACATCCACGCGGTTGTTGTGGGTGGACAAGCGCAAGTCGATCAACGGGTAGCGGCTATGAAAATCCGCCAGGCGTGGCAGCAACCAGCCCACCGCAAAGGTACCGACCGCCCCCACCGTCAGGACTTCACGGTAATGGCCGCCTTCAAACTGATCCAAGGTCAGGGCGATACGGTCGAAGGCGTCACGCAGCACGGGCAGCAGGGATTCGCCTTCGCTGGTGAGCATCAAGCCCCGAGGCAGGCGCTTGAACAGCGTGACGTTGAGTTGCGCTTCGAGACTTTTGACCTGATGACTGACTGCCGCTTGGGTCACGCACAGCTCAATGGCCGCACGGGTAAAGCTCAAATGGCGCGCCGACGCTTCGAAGGCGCGCAAGGCATTGAGCGGCAGGTGGGAACGCAGCATGACATGACCCAAATTTTTCTAATGGCTGGTGCGAGATATCATCGTTTGCCCACGTCGGGAAATCCACCTACATTTGCCACGCCTGCGCAGGCCACCATCGCCACTGCCTTATTTACATGGAAGCGAACCATGAAACACACCCTGAAAAAATATGCGGTTTCAGCCCTGTTGCTGGGCGCCGGCAGCTGCATGGCCGCCACCGACATGCGCCAGGTCGTGGACAGCCACGTCACCCCTCTGATGAAACAGCAAGGCATCCCGGGCCTGACGGTCGCGGTCGTCCAGCACGGCAAAGTGCAATACTTTAACTACGGCGTCGCCGCCAAAGACACCCAGGCACCCGTCACTGAAAACACCCTGTTCGAAATCGGCTCAGTGAGCAAAACCTTCAACGCCACCCTCGGCGGGTATGCCCAGGCCATCGGCAAGCTCAAGCTGTCGGACATGACCAGCCAACATCTGCCCGTTTTGGCTGGCAGCGCGTTCGATCGCATCAGCCTGCTGCAACTGGCCACCTATACCGCCGGCGGCCTGACGCTGCAGTTTCCGGATGCCGCCGACAGTGCAACCACCATGATGGATTATTTCCGGCAGTGGAAACCCACTTACGCACCGGGGGAACAACGCCTGTATTCCAACCCCAGCATTGGCCTGTTCGGTTACGTGACCGCAAAAAGCCTGGGCCAGCCGTTCACCGTCGCCATGGAAAAAACCCTGCTGCCCAAGCTGGGCTTGACCAATACCTACACTCGCGTCCCCGCCGACAAGGCCGGCCAGTACGCCCAGGGCTATGACAGCCAGCAGAAGCCGGTACGTGTCAACCCCGGCGCCCTGGACTTCGAAGCCTATGGCCTCAAGAGCAGCAGCCAGGACCTGGCCCGCTACGTGATCGCGAACATGCACCCGCAAACCCTGGAGCAACCGGTGCAGCAGGCCCTTGCCACCACTCACGCCGGCTACTACACCGTCAACGGCATGACCCAGGGCCTGGGCTGGGAACGCTACCCCTACCCCATCGCCCTGCAAGCGTTGCTTGACGGCAACTCCACACCGATGGCGATGGAGCCGCACAAGGTTAACTGGCTCAAACCCGCCCAGCCGCAGCCCGCCAACGTGCTCTACAACAAAACCGGCTCCACCGGCGGCTTTGGCGCCTATGTGGCGTATGTACCCAGCAAGGACATGGGTGTGGTAATTCTCGCCAACAAGAACTACCCGAATGCCGAACGGGTGAAAGTGGCTTATGCGATCTTGAGTGCAATGGATAACTGAAGCCGGTATACCCCGATGGGCGGGGGCTTGCCTTAGTGTCGGTGGTGCACGTTTGAAGATCGCTGGGCTCTAGGTACAATCACCGCCCTCTCCCACTCCCCCAAGGATCCGCCATGTCCGGGCTTGAACTGTTTACCGCCGCCCTGGGGGTGATCGCCGTTTGGCTAACGGTCAAACAAAACCCCTGGTGCTGGCCCATCGGCCTGGTGATGGTGTTGCTCTACACCTGGGTTTTCTTTGAGGTCAAGCTCTACTCCGACATGCTCCTGCAATTGGTCTATGCGGCCTTGCAGGTCTACGGCTGGTGGCAGTGGACCCGCGCCGGCGAGGTCAAGCAGGGCCGCCTGGTCACTAGCCTGGGCGTGCCGGCGATCATGGCCAGCCTGGCTGTTGGCGCCGTCGGCAGCCTGTTGCTGGGTGCCGCCATGGCCCACTGGACCGACGCCGCCCAGCCCTGGCTGGACGCCGCGCTCACCGGTTTCAGCCTGGTGGCGCAGATGTGGATGGCGCAAAAACGCGTGCAGTGCTGGGCATTATGGATCGTGGTCGATGTGATCTTCGTCGGCCTGTTCCTTTACAAAGGCCTCTACCTCACCGCCGCGCTCTACGCGCTGTTTACCGTGATTGCCGTGCAAGGTTGGCGCGAGTGGCGCGCCGACCCGGCGTTGCGCACATGAAAGTGGTGGTATTGGCGGGCCCCGAATCCAGCGGCAAGAGCTGGCTGGCGGCGCAGTTGCACGCGCACTTCGGCGGGTTGATGGTGGGGGAATATGTGCGGTACTTCATCGATCAGCATCAGCGCGACACCACCCTGGCGGATATCCCGGCCATCGCCGAAGGCCAGTTGGCCTGGGAGGATGCCGCCCGCGCCAAATGCCCCGCGTTGCTGATCCTCGACACCCACCTGCTGACTAACAAACTCTGGAGCCAGACCCTGTTCGGCGATTACCCCGGCTGGCTTGATGACGAACTCCTGGCGCGGCATTACGACCTGCACCTGCTGCTCTCCCCCGAAGACGTGGAATGGAGTGCCGACGGCCAGCGCTGCCAGCCGGAACTGGCGGATCGCCGGGCGTTTTTTCAGGCCAGCCTGGAGTGGATGCAGGAGCATCGACAGCCACGGGTGGTGATTGGTGGAGACTGGGAACAACGGCGCCAGGCGGCATTTGCCGCAGTAACCCAGCTGCTCAAGCCCTGACACACTGCCCCCTGTGGGAGCGGGCTTGCTCGCGAATGCTCTGTATCAGCTAGCACATGCATAGACTGACCCACCGCTTTCGCGGGCAAGCCCGCTCCCACATTTTTTACCGTACCAGGCTTCAGTAGCCCAACGACAACCCCGTATTGCGTCGCGGGTCATTGGCCCCATAGAAGCGGTTGTTACCCACCGGCTTGCCATCCAGAGAAGGCGCACCGACCAGGATCGCGGCCAAATGGTTGGCATCTTGGGGACCTGCAAACTTATGGCCCCAGCTCTCGAGAATCTTCTGGGTATCCGGGCTCACGGCAAACGTCTCAAGGTTGGTGGTCTCAGGCATCCACTGCTGGTGGAAACGCGGCGCGTCCACGGCTTCCTGGATATTCATCTTGTAGTCGATGACATTCAGGATGGTCAGCAAAGTCGCAGTGATGATGCGACTGCCCCCCGGTGTACCGACCACCATCACCGCCTTGCCGTCCTTAGTGACGATGGTCGGGCTCATCGACGACAGCGGCGCCTTGCCCGGTGCGATGGCGTTGGCTTCGCCCTGCACCAGCCCATACATATTCGGTACGCCGACCTTGACGGTGAAGTCGTCCATTTCATCGTTGAGGATCACCCCGGTCTTGCTCGCCATCACCCCGGCGCCAAACCAGTCGTTGAGGGTATAGGTCACCGAGACCGCGTTGCCCCATTGGTCGACGATGGAATAGTGGGTGGTGTTATTGCCTTCATGGGGCGATACACCTGGCTTGATCGCCTGGGAGTCACCGGCCTTCTGCGGTTCGATCGCCGCGCGCAGCTTAGCCGCATAGTTTTTGTCCAGCAGGTGCTCAATGGGGTTCTTCACGAAGTCCGGGTCGCCGAGATAGCTGTTGCGGTCCACGTAGGCGTGGCGCATCGCTTCGATCTGGTAGTGCAGGCCCTGGGCCGAGTGATAGCCCAGATCGGCCATCGGGTAGCCTTCGAGGATATTCATGATCTGGCAGATCACCACACCGCCCGAGCTGGGTGGCGGCGCCGAGACCACATGGTAGCCACGGTAGTCGCACTCGATGGGGGCCAGTTCGCGGGTTTTGTAGGCGTCGAGGTCAGCCTGGGTGATGATGCCTTTGCCGGCCTGGCTGGAATCCACCACCGCCTTGGCGACCCAGCCTTTATAGAAACCGTCGGTGCCCTTGGCCGAGATTTCCTTGAGGGTCTTGGCCAGGTCCTTCTGCACCAGCTTCTGGCCTACCTGCATCGGCTCGCCGTTATGCAGGAAGATGCCACGCATATCCTGGTCTTTTTCGAACTCACCGGTGGCGGTGTGCAACAGGTCGATATCGCCCTGCTCCAGGTCAAAGCCGTTTTCCGCCAGCTTGATCGCCGGGGCAATCACTTGGGCGCGCTTGAGTGTGCCGTATTTGCTCAGGGCCAGTTCCATGCCGGACACCGTGCCCGGTACGCCGACCGCCAAATGGCCTTTGGCGCTGAGGCCTTCGACCACATTGCCGGCCTTGTCGAGGTACATGTCAGCCGTCGCCGCCAACGGGGCTTTTTCGCGGAAGTCGAGGAAGGTCTTGCGCCCGTCCGCCAGTTGCACGGTCATGAAGCCACCGCCGCCCAGATTGCCCGCCGCCGGGTACACCACCGCCAGCGCATAACCTACCGCCACCGCCGCATCGACCGCGTTGCCGCCGGCCTTGAGCACATCGACACCCACATGGGTTGCCAGGTGCTGGGCCGTGACCACCATGCCATTTTCACCCGCAACCGGGGCCTGGGAAGCTGCATGCACCCCGTTGATCGTTAATACCAGCGCGGTAGCAATCAAGGTGTGACTCAAGGGTTGGTATTTCATCCATGGCTACTCTGATTATTGAGATGCACCAAAATAGCCCTCGCCCGACTAAATCCCCAGCGCGATGGCGCTTTTGACACAGAACTTGTCGGTCATGGGACACACTCGCCCTATTGGCCGCTATTTCACAGGCATGCAGCTTGAACACGCCAACATACTGCAATACAGAGTCAGTTTTCATCTAGCCATTGAATTAGGTACTTTGCGTCTGCCACCCCTATGTAAACACTCCCACTATTAACATTACATTGAGAAACAATCATGTCAGCGATCCCGCGCGTTCGGCCTAACTTTCTTCGCGACCACTCTGAATATTCAGCGCCACCCGCGCAACTTCAGTCGACTGCAAACAACTCAGTTGCCTCTTCACTTTCAGATAAAGTCGCAAAAAACCTGACGCGAAATAATTACAAAATCAAAGACAAAAATAACGACGGCAAAATTGACGTTTCCTACAAATTCTTCAACTCGAATGACCCCGACACGAATTGGCTCAAGAATGGGGGGGCCCTCGAGCTCAGCGAGGCCAGAAAAAAAGCCTTCAGAAGTTCAATGCAGGCCTGGGAGGATGTGGTAAAAGTCAAGTTTACCGAGCATGCCAAGAATACGGATGCTTCCTTTGTGCTTCACGCCAACAGCGGTGTAGGGGGCTATGCGGTCTACCCAAATGATCAAGGGAGTCTTCAGAACATAGGCATTGGTACAGGAGATAGCAGATTCCCCTTGAACGCTTCAATGATTCACGAACTGGGCCATGGTTTGGGGCTTCAACATCCGGAAGGTAACTATCCGGAGAATAGCAAAACCCATACTGCCATGAGCTATAACACACCTTGGTACCGTCCGGCGACCAATGGCGTCAGCGTCTCTGACGCCACCTCAACGCCAATGATGCATGATATCGAAGCGATTCAGCGTCTCTACGAACCCAACTATGAAACTCGTAAAGGCGATACAACTTACGGATTCAACTCAAACTCAGAACGCGACTACTACAGTTTAAAGTCTTCCGATGACATGGTAGCTTTTTGTATCTGGGATGGCGGTGGCAATGACACACTGGATTTCTCCGGATATAAACAGAACCAGAGAATTAACCTTAATGCCCAGGCACTCTCGGACGTGGGCGGCCGGCGCGGTAATGTGTCCATTGCCAAAGGCGTCGTTATGGAAAATGCCATTGGCGGCTCAGGAAATGACGTACTGATCGGCAATCAGGCCAACAATCATATAACCGGGGGAGCCGGGGCCGACAACCTCACAGGAGGTGGTGGTGAAGATACATTTGTATACAGCAAAGCCAGCGACACCTCTGCCAGCAAACCGGACACCATCACTGACTTCACCAGCGGCGTCGATAAAATTGACCTAGTTAACGTCCTTAAAGAGGCCGGCATCCGCCAGCCAGACATAGTCAGCAAATTGACCGGCCGTAAAGGTGAACTGGTATTGGCGTACGATGACACTATCAAGATGTACACGTTAACGCTGGACGTGAGCGGAGGTACCACGTCTGCGTTTAAGATTTTGAGTAAACATCCCATAAAGTCCGAAGACCTTATTACGTCTGCCGATACAGCGCCAACGCCACAGCCCAAGCCTGACCCTACCCCAGCACCCGAGCCGCAGCCAACCCCGCGCCCGACACCTGAGCCAAAGCCCCAACCATGTCCCAAGCCTGCGCCTCAGCCTGAAAGCAGCCCTACCGATACCGTCTATGGATTCAACTCCAACAGCGGCAAAGCAGGTACGTCTCTTACGTCACCTTGCGATAAGCCGCACTTTACTGTCGCAGACAAAGCAGGCAACGACACGTTTGACTTCTCTGCCTTCTGCCAAAACCAGCGAATTGATCTCACGCCCGGCGCAAGCTCGGATATCGGGGGCCTGAAGGGCAATATCAGTATCGCAACTGACACCGTCATCGAGAATGCAATTGGCGGTAATGGCGCTGACCGTATTACCGGCAATAGCGCTGACAACGTACTGGTGGGTGCCGCCGGGGCCGACAAATTGATGGGCAACGGCGGTTTCAACACGTTCAAGTACCGCGCCGCCGCCGACTCGCTCCGTGATAGCGCCGACCTGCTAGTGGATTTCACTACAGGCAAAGACACAATCGACCTGAGCGAAATGAGCGCAAAAGAAGGTGTCACCCTTAACTATGTCAGCCAGTACAGCGGCCGGGCTGGCGACACTATCCTCGTGCGAAACCCTGCCACTAACAGGTACTTTCTGGGTATTGATCTGACCGGGGATCGCAAGACCGACTTCTTGATCAAAAGCACCCGGCCAATCAGCAGTGAGGATGTGATCGGCCTTAATTTGCCGGTAGGCACCTATCTCTGAAGGCGTGAGCAACATCGTGCATTAAAGCAAATGACGCTAGAATCGGCGCCATTCTTTTACCGCCGCCCTGATACGAGCCTGTCCATGAGCTTTGATTTCGAAACCATCCACCCACGCTTCGATACCGGCAGTACCAAGTGGAGCCGTTACCCGAAAGATGTTCTGCCGATGTGGATCGCTGATATGGACATCGCCGCGCCGCCCGCCATCTTGCAAGCCCTGCACGCGCGGCTCAACCAGCAGATTCTCGGCTACAGCGTGGCCGGCCCGGACGTGCGCGACGCCATCGTCGCTGACCTGTGGGCCAAGTACGCCTGGCGCGTACAGCCCGAAGAACTGCTGTTCCTGCCTGGCGTCGAGCCTGGCTTCAATATGGCCCTGCACGCCTTCGTCCAGCCTGGCCAGGCGGTGGTGCTGCAAACCCCCAACTATCGGCCGATTCGCCTGGCGCCCGGCAACTGGAACCTGCCACGCATCGAGGTGCCGTTCGAGCAAGTCAACGGCGAGTTCCTCACGCCCCTGCCCGCGATGCGCCAAGCCCTAAACGGGGCCGGAGCCCTGTTGCTGAGCAACCCGCACAACCCCATCGGCAAAGTGTTTCCCCGTGGAGAGCTGATGGCAGTGGCCAATGCCTGCCTGGAAACCGGCGCATTGATCATCAGCGACGAAATCCACGCCGAGCTGTGCTTTGACGGCCGCCGCCACATCCCCACCGCCAGCCTCAGCCCAGAGATTGCCCAGCGCACCATCACGCTGATGTCGGCGAGCAAGGCGTATAACGTGGCCGGCCTGAAGACCTGCTTCGCCGTGATCCAGAACGCCGAGGTGCGCGAGCGTTTCAATCAGGCGCGCTGCGGCATGGTCGACAGCGTCAGCCCTCTGGGCCTGGAAGCCACCCGCGCCGCCTACAGCGAATGCACCGACTGGCTCAGCGCGCTGGTGCAGTACCTGCAAGCCAACCGCGACTACCTGCTTGACGCGGTAAAAACCCGCCTGCCCGGCGTGGTGATGCATGCACCACAGGGCACCTTCCTGGCGTGGCTCGATTGCAGCGCTCTTGGCCTGGATGACCCACAGCAGTTTTTCCTTGAGCAGGCCAAGGTCGGCCTGAGCGCGGGGATCGAATTTGGTGATGACAGCCAACAGTTCGTGCGCCTGAACTTCGGTTGCCCACGATTGATGCTGGAGGAAGGCGTCGAACGCATGGAGATCTGCTTGCAAAACCGCTGACTTAGGTCGCAGTTGCACGGGAAGAGAACGCGCCTCTTCCCGGGCTGTTTTGTCCACTCACAACTTGGCGATGGACACTTCCGTCGACTTCACAAAGGCAATCACTTCGCTGCCCACCTTCAATTCCAGGTCACGCACCGAGCGCGTGGTGATCACCGACGTCACAATGCCCGATGCGGTCTGCACGTCGATTTCCGACACCACTTCCCCCAGCAGAATCTCCTTGATCACGCCTTTGAACTGGTTGCGCACGTTGATCGCTTTGATGGTCATGTCGGCTTTCCTTTTGGCTGTTGGGTCAATCCGCACGAATGCGCAGGCCCTCAAAATGCGCTGCCGGATAAAATATTAAAAGGAATAAATACCTATTTATTTATTCGATAAGGATATATCGAAAAATTATGTGTCGTGCCCAGCAGCGACCTATGACCGCACATCTTGTGCGTTGACCAACTTTGTCACACCCCATATAGTGTGCCTACAAACAGATCAGACCACTACATAGTGTGCAGCGCCGGTATTTTACCGATCACACTACGCGCAGTATTTCAATGCCTTGTAGCCTGCAAAAACATTTATTTTTCGAGTACCAGGAAGGAGTATTTCCATGCTGAGTTGGGATGAAGTCGACAACGAAGACACCGGTGCAGCGGTGATCAAAGGCGCCAACGCCGGCATCCACACCCACGCCTACCAGTACTGCATCGAATCGCTGGCCATGGATGAAGGCGAGATCTTCAACATGTACCACGAGATTCCATCGGTGGCCAAAAAGGCCGCCTGGGGCCTGAAGTACACCCGCTCGATCTCCGATCCGAAGTTCGAAACCGGCACCGTCGACACCGACAAGGAACTGCTGCGCAACCTGGTCGCCTACTACTGCGTACTGGAAGGCATCTTCTTCTACTGCGGCTTCACCCAGATCCTGTCCATGGGCCGCCGCAACAAAATGACCGGCGTGGCCGAGCAGTTCCAGTACATCCTGCGCGATGAGTCGATGCACCTGAACTTCGGTATCGACGTGATCAACCAG
>NZ_MPOR01000064.1:0-18052 GCF_001896155.1 Pseudomonas sp. FSL W5-0203 | reverse complement strand
CAGGCTTGAATCCGTGGGCCGCCGCCACGCGCCATCCATGGCGCGGGGCGGCTAACCCGGCGTCCTGCCGGGTTACCCACGAATTAAAGCCTGCGTTCGGCCAGCGTGGTTTAACGGGGCGCCTAAGATCAAAAGCAGAGCAAGATCAAGAGCGGCTCGCTTCGCATCGTAGTTACCGTTGGCTGCTGCAACCTACAAAGTTGTGTCGATACCAATGGCTATCGCAGGCAAGCCAGCTCCCACATGTTTATCTGCATTATCCCTGTTCCAGCTGCGCCAGCCGTTCTTCCAGTGCGGCAATCCGCGCTTCCAGCTCTTCAATGCGCTCCACCGAAACAGCCCCTGCGCTACGCTCTACCGGATTCCCCCGCGCGGTCATAATCGCTTCAATATCTGCCGGGTCCCCCAGTGCATGGGTATACCGGTCTTCCCGCTGCCCCGCCTGACGCGGCACGAGCAGCGCCAGTCCTCGTGCAATCAGGCGCTCGAGCTGATGCACAACCTGTTCGGCATCCTCAAAGTCATGCATACGCCCACTGCGGGTGAGCAACTCATTGACGGTCTGCGGCCCCCGCAGGAACAGCAGCCCGGTCAGGATCACCTGGGCCGGCACCAGTTCCAGGGCCTTGTCCACACGGTGCTCCCAGCGGTCGGCGCGGCTGCCCATCACCAGGCGCGTGAAGCCTTGGCCTTCGAGCGCGCGCAGGCTCTGGCCGACCTGGCCTTGGCTGAGGTTCATCACCGGCTCGCGGCTGGTCTTCTGGTTGCAGGCCAGCACCAGGGCGTTGAGGGTGAGGGGGTAGGTTTCCGGGTTGGTCGCCTGTTTTTCGATCAGGCAGCCCAGGATGCGGATTTCCGTGCTGTTCAGGCGCGGCTCAGGGGTGTCGGTGTCGTGCTCGGCGGTCATCGCGCTTTCCCTATGCAGTGAAGCTCACCAGCGTAATCCTCAAAAAATAAAAGACAAGCACCGGGCATGGCTATAATCGCCGCTGGTTCCAACCCTGCCATTATCAGTGAGACTGACATGACCATTTCCCTGTACGCCGCTTCTATCCCAGTCTTCAAGCAAATGCTCAACGCGTTGAGCGATGTGCTGAACAAAGCCGAAGCCCACGCCAGCGCCAAGAACATCGAGCCCAACGCCTTGCTGCAAGCGCGCCTGTTCCCGGACATGTTCCCGTTGGTGCGCCAAGTGCAGATCGCCGTGGACTTCGCCAAAGGTGTGTCGGCACGCCTGGCCGAGATCGAAGTACCGAAGTACGAAGACAACGAAGTCACCTTTGCCGACCTGCAAGCACTGATCGCCAAGGTCCTGGCCTTCGTCGACACCATCAAGCCCGAGCAGATCGACGGCAAGGAAGGTATCGAAATCATCACCCGCCCAGGCACGCCGAAAGAGAAGCGCTTCAGCGGCCAGTCCTACCTGCTGACCTACGGCCTGCCGCAGTTCTTCTTCCACATCACTACCGCTTATGCCTTGCTGCGTCATAACGGTGTGGAAGTGGGCAAGCGTGATTACATGGGCGCGTTCTAAACTCACGCTTCAATAAAAAACCGGGGCTTGTTCTGAAATGAACGGCCTCGGTTTTTTTTTGCAGGATATTCTTTTCACCAATGCTTTGTTACATATCTTGATGCAACCAATATTCAGTAAATCTCACTCAGGAGTGCCTATTAAACTTTCAACCGAAGAACCTGGAGACCACAAACTAAATGCAGCTTTCCTCCTCTGCGTTAACGTCGACAACCCATAACGCTTATTTCGAAGATACACGCAATACCTCCGTCAGCCAGGATTCGTCTTCACGTTCGTTTGCGATGAGCCGGACCCGTCGAGAGGCTCCCGGTAACGAAGCGGTTCTATCAACTTCTGACCGTGCTCAAGCCGACAGTGAATTGGCCGCCCGTTATGCAGAAGCCCTGGAGAGTCGAGCCCGTGATGAGCACACTATTATTCCGAATATTCCAGACGCGTCGTCTCTCGGCCAATGGCGTACACAGTTGCGTAATACATTTGAAGACCCGTATCTTGCCTATGTGCTGAAGAGGCAGGGTTTGGACCCGACCACCATGGAGATCGCCCCAGACGGGACGCTGAGCGTTAAAGAAAAAAATGGAGCAATTGCCCGATTTACTTTAAAAGACCACCCTCGCTGGGCGTTATACGCAGGGCCAATTCTGGCCGCATTGAAAGCCTATGCTCCCGACGGGATAAGCTACTCGGCCGTGCGCGCCGACAGTGTACCGCTCAAGTTGATCGCCCAGTTTTATGGAGAGACGATACATAACGATTCAACCGAGGATCGAGCACGAGCTCAAGCGTTGCAAAAAAACAACGCATTTGCGACGTCGGGCGTTGGTCAAGCGCGTTCTGAAGAAACCCTGATGTTACAAAAACAACAACTTGCCGATAGACGCGATCTGCAAGCCTTCCAAGATGCCCTGGTCGAAGCTAATGCTAAGGTAGGCAAGTATCTGGATCAACAAGAGCGCTTGCATCAGAGTAACCTCTCTTTTCGCCCTGGCTTCCAGCCTCCCTATGATCGTGAAGCCGGATTTCTATCCTACCTGCAATCGCAACTGTTCACGATTGGCCCTGAATCTGGTTTCCACTTGGATAACCAACCAATGGCCGGACGACAAGTGAACCTCTTGCAGTTCATGACGGCCAATGGTTGGAAACATCCGGTTAATACAGAAGAAATGCGACAAATTGGCCTCAGTTTAGCAGAGCTCCAGTACCCACAACGGCGTCAGGATTTGGGCGGAGGACTAGCGTGGCCAACGCCGCTCGATACGACGCAACAGCAGGCGATCTACGATGCTGTTTCCTATAACGCGATGGGGCTACCCGAATTCGACCAGTTGAAATTGAGCCAAAACGCGTTCGGGTATCTGACACAAACCATCCAATGGTCCGAAGCAGAGTTGAAAGATCCCCGACAAGCGATCTTGAGGCTTTTGCAAAGCCCGGCTGCGCAGTCCTTGGGCGAAGCCTTGCGCGATAAGTTCGAGGGGGTCGGCAGTGTTGAGGACTGGGTACTTTCGGCTCTCCAGATAGGCCTCAATCAGGATGCGTTATGGAAACCGGGCGAAAAGAACAAGGTGGCCGGGTTTGATCTGTCGGCGCGCGAGAACTGGGGAAAACCGCTGTCATTTGTTCTGAAGGGGCTCACTGATCATCTGAGCAAGTCATACGGCGGTAACGCTCCTGTTGCGGCCTATCTGCCGTTGTCGCACCACGCTCCGGAATTACTGGTCAAAGATGTCCCGGATCATGTGACTTACGGCTCACCGGGTTGGGTCAGTTTGAAATCGATCGTTGCCAAAGCTGAAATGCGCTCTCCAGGTGTGGCGGCGACTAAAACATATGAGCAGTTGCTCAAAGACGACTTGAGGCCCATAGACGATGCCGGGATACAAGTGGAAGCGTTGGCGGCGCGAGAGGGGTTGATTCATTGGGCAGTGGCGGATGGGGCCATCGAAAAACGGGAGGATAACAATTATACGGATGAAGAAATTGAACGTGCCGGCGTCCTCGCCAACGAGCGCTTCGAGTTATTGACAACGGCTTCAGAAGCGCAACGCACGATATTACATAGTCGCTCGGAATTAGGGCTCAGTATATTGAGGGCCCGTTTTCCCGAGGAAACCTATGGGAAAATAGACTTCGAGAAAAAAACAATCTATCCCACCGAGAAACACCGCGACTTAAAAGGCCCCTATTCGATATTGGATATCTATTCCGCCCCGCAGCAACATGTCAGATGGTTTTCCAATGATCCCGCTGTTCCGATTGAAAAAATAGCGGCTGACGTTCGCGAGATGGAATCTTTAAACGAAGCGTTCGAATCACATGTCTTGGAGTATTTCGACGGATTTAAAGACGCCATGAGCGTGAATGTTAAACATCAGATGTCTTTGCTGCCTCAGGAGGATCAGGAGGCACTGCAGCACGGCGCGTTGAAAATCTATGGGGAGGAAAAAGTCACCCAAACCATTACATCGGCAGGTTACAAGATTCAATACGATGTTTCGGAGACTGAAGAAGTTAAAAGTAGCTCTGTATTTCTTGAGACGCTGCATAAAGGCAAGAAACGGATTTACGAATTCAATCCCGCGACGGGCGGGCTGCAGCATCGCGCAGATTTAGCGGAGGGGCTCAAGACAGGGCTGCAAGGCGAGTGGAGCCCCGTTGCTACGAATAAACCCAAGGTCAGAGTTCGATCCAACACCAAAATCAGTGAAATTAATGCCAATGATTCGGCAGAACGTAAAGAGCGAGAATCAAAGCTTCAAACTTCATCTCCTACCCAAGCCTTCAATTCGCAGCGAACGCAGCATATAGCAGACGCAGTCACACGCCATTTTTTCAGGGCCGACGAACGTGAAACGGTGGTCAACGCGGCCAGAGGTGTCACCACGTTCGACACTGAAGTGACTGAGTTCGAAAAAATCCAGGCGGTGACCCGTGCACTGATACCGGGTGCGTCGGCGCTTCACAGTTTTCAGCAGGGTAGGGTTGGTGAAGGGCTTAAATTCCTTGCATTTGACGTGTTTGGTTTTGTTGTCGCAGGTGCAGGCGCCGTCGGAAAAATTTCAAAGATCGCGAAGGTAGGTGGGCAGCTAGGGCGCGGAGGTGTTACAGGCAGGCTGGGGCGGGCATTTATAAGCGCCGCCAACCCCTTTGCAGGCGGGGCGGCCATCGGGACTAGAGGCCTGACAGCGTTTTCTTCGGTAGTGGGCAAATTAAGCCTTGGCTGGAAAAGCGTTGCGGCTAACATTAGTGTTAACAGGGTTTTTCAGCACAAGCCGAAAAATGTAATGGTTGGCACTTCTGCGGGCGAGGACGCGACAAAGATTATCGCTCAGCTAGATTCCGTCAGTGGTAAATGGTACCGATTCAATCCGCAAACAAACGAGCGATACGGGATGCCCCTTCAGGGATTCACTGCGGCCACTTCGCCACCTTGATGGATATTCAGCCGCCATGAAAAACGCCCGAGTCGGTTCAGGAGTGAACGGCTCGGGCTTTTTTTGCTCAATCAGGCGGTCTGATCTTCTTTACCCAGGCACGCCGCCGCAGTAAACAACACATCGGTAGATGAGTTGAGTGCCGTTTCGGCCGAATCCTGCAGTACGCCGATGATGAAACCAACGGCGACAACCTGCATGGCGATTTCACTTGGAATACCAAACAGGCTGCACGCCAGCGGGATCAGCAGCAGCGAGCCGCCCGCCACGCCGGAAGCCCCACAGGCGCAAATGGCCGCGACCACGCTGAGCAGCACGGCGGTTGGCAGGTCCACGGTAATCCCGAGAGTGTGCACAGCCGCCAGGGTCAGCACGGTGATAGTGATGGCGGCGCCGGCCATGTTGATGGTGGCACCGAGGGGGATCGACACCGAGTAGGTGTCTTCATGCAGGCCCAGGCGTTTGCTCAACGCCAGGTTGACCGGAATGTTCGCTGCCGAGCTGCGCGTGAAGAAGGCGGTGATCCCGCTTTCACGCAGGCACATCAGCACCAGCGGGTACGGGTTGCGGCGCAGTTTCCAGAACACGATGGCCGGGTTGATCACCAACGCCACGAAAAGCATGCAGCCGATCAGCACCACCAGCAGATGGGCATAGCCGAGCAGGGCACCGAAACCCGAGGTGGCCAGGGTGGAGGCCACCAGGCCAAAGATGCCTAGCGGGGCGAAGCGGATCACCACGCGTACGATCAGGGTGACGCCGTTGGACAAGTCGTCCAATACCGTACGGGTGGTTTCACCGGCATGGCGAATGGCGATGCCCATGCCAATGGCCCAGGCCAGGATGCCGATGAAGTTGGCGTTCATCAGCGCACTGACCGGGTTATCCACCACGCTGAGCAACAGGCTTTGCAGCACCTCGCCGATACCGCCGGGGGCGCTTACCGTGGCGTCATGGGTGACCAGTACCAAGGCAGACGGGAACAACATACTGGCGACCACTGCAACCACGGCGGCGGAAAAAGTGCCGAGCAGGTACAGAAACAGGATCGGGCGGATGTGGGTTTCCTGACCGTGCTTGTGGTTGGCAATCGAGGCCATGACCAGCACAAACACCAGGATCGGCGCGACAGCCTTCAGCGCCGTGACAAATACCTTGCCGATAAAACCGGTGGCGCGCGCGGCCTCGGGGAACAGCAAGGCCAACACGATCCCGGCAATCAGGCCGATGACAATTTGGGTGACCAGGCTGACGCGCATTAAACGTTGCAACAGGGAAGGGGCAGCAGTCATAAAGAGTTGTCTCTAGTTTTTTTAGTAGGGCACAGCATTGCAGGCAGAAAGCACTGTAGGAAGCAGGCGCGAAGTCTAGCATGCTGTAGGACGCGTCTCGTTCGCTGCGGCATTCCGTCACCCGTTTCAGTCGGGCTTGGTCAGATCCGCACATGTTCTGTTAAGCTTCATCCCTCTCATCTTTCCTATCCGTCAGCGGGCCCCTCGGGCTGTCGTTGATGTCGTTGTTTCTGGAGTTTTCATGTTGTTTCCTATCCTGCTGCTGTCAGCCGCCGGTTTTACCGTGCTGACCACAGAATTCGTCATCGTCGGCCTGTTGCCCTCGATTGCTCGGGACCTGAACGTCAGTGTGTCCCAGGCCGGGCTGCTGGTGACCTTGTTCGCGTTCACCGTGGCCGCGTTCGGCCCGTTCCTCACTGCCTACTGCGCACGCTTCCCACGCAAGCGTCTGTTCATCAGCATCTTGATCATGTTTGCAGCGGCCAATACGGTGGCGGCACTGGCGCCGAATATTTGGGTAATGGCCCTGGCCCGTTTGATCCCGGCCCTGGGCTTGCCCGTGTTCTGGGCCCTGGCCAGCGAAACGGCGGTTGACATTGTCGGCCCTGAGTTCGCCGGGCGTGCGATTGAAAAAATCGGCTTTGGCATTGTTTGCGCCACCGTATTTGGTATTCCGGTGGGCACGCTGATTTCCGATATGTTCGGCTGGCGCACCGCGTTCGCCGTGCTCGCGGTGATTGCCCTGGCCAAGGCATTGCTGCTGTATGTCTACCTGCCGGTTACCCCGGCCAAGCACCAGCAGGCCAGCTTGCGCTCGCAATTCAAGATCCTGCGCAGCCCCGTGATGCAGGGGCATATCCTGCTGTCGATCCTGGTGTTCAGTGGCATGTTCACCGCCTATACCTACTTGGCAGATATCCTTGAGCGCCTGGCCGGGTTCGACGGCACGCTGGTGGGCTGGTGCCTGATGGGCTTTGGCGCGGTCGGGCTGATCGGTAACTCCCTGGGCGGACGTGCCGTGGATCGTCATCCGTTGATTGCGTCCATGGTGTTCTGCGGGTTCATGATCGCGGGCATGGTGGCGGTGGTGCCGGCGATTCACTCGACCATCGGCCTGGCCGCGGCGATGGCGGTGTGGGGCGTGACCCAGGCGGCGATGTTCCTGGTCAGCCATGTGCGCTTGATGAAGGCCGCGCCCCATGCACCGGCGTTTGCCGCGTCGCTGAATATCGCCGGCGCCAACCTCGGCATTGGCCTGGGCGCGATGGTGGGCGGGCATGTCATCGACACCCTGGGCCTGGGCAGCCTGGGGTTTGCCGCTTCGGGGTTTATCCTGGTGTCGATCCTGCTCGCACTGTGGCTGATGACCGCCAAACCCACGGCGCTCAATGCCTGAGCGATCAGGGCAGGGCGGTAAACAACTCCCGCCGGGCACCCTCGGTAATTGCCACAATGCCGGGGTGCTTGACCTTGCGCTCCACTGAGATTGCATAAAACGACTCGGTCACTGCATCGGTCTGGCCGATCAGCGCTACGCCGTATTGGCGCACCACCTCGTCGGCGATCACGCTGGGCGCGATAAAAATTCCGCTGCCGGATTGCCCGAAGGCCTGCATCAAAGCGCTGTCGTCGAACTCGCCGATGATGCGGGGTTGAATCTGCTGTTCGGCAAACCAGCGCTGCAAACGGCTGCGCACCACGGTCTCAGCGCCCGGGATCAGCAGCGGTGCGCCCTGCAAACACTGTGGGAAATCCCCCCCATGCTGGTCAGCCAACGTCTGGGTGGCGAAAAAACTGATGCCGCATTCTCCCAGCTTCTGGCTGTAGCCCTTGATGTCCAAGTGCGTGGGCATGGGGCTGTCGGAAATCACCAGGTCCAGGCGCTGGATCGCCAGGTCGGCCAGTAAACGTTCGAGTTTGTCTTCACGGCAGGTGATGCGGATCGGTTCGCTCAACTCCATGGTCGGCGCGATCAACCGGTACACGATGGATTTGGGCACCACATCCGCCACCCCAACGCGGAATGGGATCTGCTGTTCGTCGGGCTGGGCGCGCAGCATCGCCTCCAGTTCGTTGCCGGTCTGGAACATCTGCTCGGCGTAGGGCAGCGCCTGGCGCCCGGCTTCGGTCAGTTCAAGCTGGCGCCCGACCCGCTGAAACAGGGCAATACCGAAGGTCTGCTCCAACAGGCTGATCTGCCCGCTGATGGTCTGCGGCGTGAGGTTCAATTGCTCACAGGCGCGCACGATGCTGCCGGTCTTGGCCACCACCCAGAAGTAATGCAGTTGTCGATAATTGAGCATCACGGCCTACACTTCGTAAAAATCGAAGTATACGCGAGAAAAATACGAATTTTCCTGAACTGTTCGCCTGCATAGAATGCCTCGCTATCGAGGGGCCACTACTTGGACCCAATGGTTCTAACGAGGAATACATCATGAAACTCAATTCCCTGGGCGCGGCGTCGTTGCTTGCGCTTTCATTGATAGGGGTCAGCGGCTGTGATCAAGTCGAGAAAAGCGCGCAACAGGTGCTGGGCAAAGCCACCGAGTCGGCCAAGCAGGCCATCGACGACACCCACAAGGCCGCCGAGCAGGCATTGAGTGAAGCAACCCAGGGCTTGATCAGCCCTGAGAAGCAGGAAAAAGACGCCGAAAACGCTGCTGAATCCGACACCAAAGAAACCTAATTCCCCAGCACAACCACGTCAGGACTGACCTATGGATTACCTTCTACAACTGGCCGCCAGCCCCACCGCCTGGGTCGCACTGGCTACCTTGATCGTCATGGAAATCGTGCTGGGCATCGATAACCTGATCTTTATCTCGATCCTCACCAACAAACTACCGGAGAAGCACCGGGCCAAGGCGCGGCGCATTGGTATCAGCATGGCGTTGATCTTGCGCCTGGGCCTGCTGAGCACCATCGCATTCATCGTGCAATTGACGACACCGGTGTTCGAAGTATTCGGCCAGGCGTTCTCGTGGAAGGACATGATCCTGATCGCCGGCGGCCTGTTCCTGGTGTGGAAGGCAACTACCGAGATCCATCACAGCATGGACCCGGAGCCTGAAGAGAAGGCAACCGTCAGCAATACCGTGACCATCGGCTTTGCTGCCGCCATCGGCCAGATCCTGATGCTCGACCTGGTGTTCTCCATCGACAGCATCATCACCGCCGTGGGCATGACCGAGCACTTGCCGATCATGATCATTGCCGTGGTGGTCTCGGTGATCGTGATGCTGGTGGCCGCTGAACCGTTGGCCAAGTTCATCAACGACAACCCGACCGTGGTGATGCTGGCCCTGGGCTTCTTGATCATGATCGGCATGACGCTGATCGCCGAAGGCTTCGGCGCCCACGTACCAAAAGGCTACGTGTATGCGGCCATGGCGTTCTCGGCTGCGATCGAATGCTTGAACATCGCCCGGCGTAACCGGCACGCACGTTTGCTCGCTGCGCGCCAGTAACCGCTGAACAAACAGGCCGGCTGTGTTCACAAGAGCCCAGCCGGCCTTTTGCTGTCTGCTAGAATCGGCCCACTTGATAGCTTGAGGTCCCCCATGAACGAGCCGATTCGCCTTACCCAGTACAGCCACGGTGCGGGTTGCGGTTGCAAGATTTCGCCCCAGGTGCTGGAAGTGATCCTTGCGGGCAGCGGTGCACAGAACCTCGACCCCAACCTGTGGGTGGGCAATGCCTCCCGCGACGATGCGGCGGTATACGCCATCGACGACGAGCGCGGCGTGGTGTCCACCACGGACTTTTTCATGCCGATTGTCGACGACCCGTTCGACTTCGGCCGCATTGCCGCCACCAATGCCATCAGCGATATCTACGCCATGGGCGGCGATCCCTTGATGGCCATCGCCATTCTCGGCTGGCCGGTCAACGTGCTGGCGCCGGAGATTGCCCGCGAAGTGATTCGTGGCGGTCGGGCGGTGTGCGACGCGGCGGGCATCCCGCTTGCGGGCGGGCATTCCATCGACGCGCCGGAGCCGATCTTCGGTCTGGCCGTGACCGGCATTGTGCAAAAGCGCCATATGAAGCGTAACGACACGGCCACCGCCGGTTGCCGCCTGTACCTGACCAAGCCCCTGGGCATCGGCATCCTCACCACCGCCGAGAAGAAGGGCAAGCTGCGCGAGGCGGATATCGGCCTGGCGCGTGACTGGATGTGCACCCTCAACAAGCCTGGCAGCCGTTTCGGCAAGTTGGCCGGCGTGATGGCCATGACCGATGTCACCGGTTTCGGCCTGCTCGGCCACTTGGTGGAAATGGCCGACGGCAGTGGCCTGACGGCCCGCATCGATTATGCAAAGGTTCCGCGCCTGCCAGGGGTGGAGTATTACCTGGACCAGGGCTGTGTGCCGGGTGGCACCTTGCGCAACTTTGAAAGCTACGCCAGCAAGCTGGGGCGTGTGCAGGAACTGCACAAGCGCGTGCTGTGCGACCCCCAGACCAGCGGCGGCCTGCTGATCGCCGTTACCCCGGAGGGTGATGCCGAGTTCCACGCCGTCGCCGCCGAGCTGGGCCTGGCCCTTGAGCCTATCGGTGAACTGCTGGAGCGACAGACCAACGCGGTTGAGGTGATTTGATGGCGACGGACATCACCGATTACCGCGACATTTTCCTCAACGACCGCCCGATGATGGATACCCGCGCGCCGGTCGAATTCACCAAGGGCGCGTTCCCCGGGGTGATCAACCTGCCGCTGATGACCGACGACGAGCGCCAGCGGGTCGGCACCTGTTACAAGCAGCAAGGCCAGCAAGCGGCGATCGTGCTGGGGCATGAGTTGGTGTCCGGGGCGATCAAGGCCGAGCGCATCGAACAGTGGGCGCAGTTTGCCCAGGCTAACCCCAATGGCTACCTTTACTGCTTTCGGGGCGGCCTGCGTTCGCAGATCGTGCAGCAATGGTTGAAAACCGAAGCGGGCATCGAATATCCCCGCGTGGGCGGTGGCTACAAGGCCATGCGCACCTTCCTGCTGGAGACCCTGGAGCAGGCGACTGCCCAGTGTGATTTCGTACTGCTGGGCGGCATGACCGGCACCGGCAAGACCGAAGTGCTCGGCCAACTGCGCAATGCGCTGGATTTGGAAGGGCACGCCAACCATCGCGGTTCCAGCTTCGGCAAGCGTGCTACGGCGCAACCGTCCAATATCGACTTCGAGAACCGCCTGGCGGTGGACCTGTTGAAGAAGCGCGCGACGGGCATTGACCAGTTCGTGGTCGAGGACGAGAGCCGCATGATCGGCAGCTGTGCGCTGCCGCTGCCATTGCACAAGGGCATGCAGACGTTTCCGATGGTGTGGCTGGAAGACAGCGTCGAGGGCCGTGTCGAGCGCATCCTGAAGGATTACGTGGTGGACCTGTGCGCCGAGTTCATTGAGGTGTTTGGGGAAACCGGCCAGCGATTATTTGCCGAGCGCCTGACCCAAAGCCTGGCCAATATTCACAAGCGACTGGGCGGCGAGCGTTTCCAGCGGTTGCAGGCGGTGTTGCAGGATGCCCTGGCCGAACAGGCACGCAGCGGTGCAGTGGAGCTGCATCGGGTATGGATTGAAGGTTTGCTGCGTGAGTATTACGACCCGATGTATGCGTTCCAGCGCGAAAGCAAGGGCGCGCGTATCGAGTTTGCCGGGGAGCAGGGTGCAGTGGTGGAGTATTTGCGCGAGCGGGCGGCCCGGGTGGGGTGACCTTTGGGACGCCATCGCAGGCAAGCCAGCTCCCACCTTTTGAAGTGTGAATACATACAAAGGTGGGAGCTGGCTTGCCTGCGATGAGGCCATCGGCCCCACTGAAAATCTAAAGAATTACCGCTCCAATCAACCCACACACCACCCCCACCAGCATGGTCAAGCCGGCCACCGTCACCAGCACCCGCGCATCGAAATCCTTGCGCAGCATCAACAGCGACGGCAGGCTCACGCTCGGCAGGGTCATCAGCAAGGCCACGGCCGGGCCGGTGCCCATGCCCAGGGCCATCATGGTTTGTACGATGGGAATCTCTGCCGCTGTCGGAATCACAAACAGCGTGCCCACAATCGCCAGCGGCACCAGCCACACCAGGCTGTCGGCCATCGCTCCGTCCACATGGGGAAACAACCAAACCCGTGCCGCGCCGAGGATCAGCACCGCCAGGATATAAACCGGGATAGTGCTCCAGAACAGCTGCCACAGCGTGCGTAACCAGCGGCTCAAGAACGGTTGCGACTCCACTGTGCTGACGTCGGCAACGGCTTCAAGTGCTGCTTCCGGCACGTGGTCCGGGCGCGCAATGCGCTGTGCCACCAGGGACACGCCCACCACCAGCACAATCCCCGCCACCAGCCGCAGCGCGGTGAAACCCCAGCCCAGCACAAAGCCCATGAATACCAGTGTGGCCGGGTTCAATACCGGGTTGGCAATCCAGAACGCCAGCGCCGCGCCGACCGACACTTGCTGGCGGCGCATGCCCGCCGCCACCGGGGCCGCGCAGCAGCTGCACATCATCCCCGGCAGGGCGAACAGCCCACCGCGCAGGGTCGAGCCCAGCCCGGCGCGGCCAAACAGGCGCAGCAGCCAGTCGCGGGGGATCAACACTTGCAGTAACGAGCCGAGGATCACCGCCAGTACGGCGGCTTTCCAGATGGCCAGGAAATACACCTGGGCATAGGCCAGCGCCGCCGCCAGGGGCGAGCTTTGCTGGTCATTGAGAATCGAGGCGCCAATGCTGTGGTTGTCGGCCGCTACAAACGCCTTGAGGTAGTAGGGCGACCACTTCACATAGTAGAGGCCGATGCAGGCCACCAGGAGAAACAGCGCAGGTTTGCACCAGAATGCCCAGCCGCGGTTGGGCTGGGTGGAAGCGAGGTTGGACATGGAGAGGATCCGCAGGTGAGTCGATAGCCCGGCATCATACGCCCCTGCGGCCCAAGCTTCAGATATCTGCGCTGACCTGGGTCGGGTCCGGGCAGTTTTCCCCGCCGTTATTCAGCCCTTGCTTGTAGTTGCGGCTGAGCAGCGAAGCCTTGCCGTTGTGCCAGGTCAATGTCAGCACGTACAGGGAGTCGTAGTCATTGCCAGACCAATCATCGGTAATGGTGTGTTTTTCGCCAGCGGCTTCGCTGGCGACTTTGTTGATCAGTTCCGGCAAGTAACCGTGGGACCAGGCCGTGTAGATGGTCGCGTTGCGGTACTTGTTCTCGACCAGTTCTTCGGCCAGGGCACTGGTGTCATTCGCTGAGAACTCGATATTCACCGGCAGGCCGAGCTTGATCGCGCTGGGGCTGATGGTGATCAGTGGGCGAATGTAGCTGTAGGAGTTATCCAGTTCGCCTTCCTCGACGTTGCGCGTCGGGTTGGCAGCGAACACATAGTTGGCTTTGCCGAACTTTTCCGGCAACAGTGTCGCCAGGTTCATGGCGCGGTTCAGGCCCTGGCAATTGAGTTGGCCCAGGCCACCGGCGGGTTTTTCACCATGGCGCAGGAATACCAGGGTTTGCACGCCATCGACCGGTTGCGCACGGCTTTCACGGGCGTCCAGGGCGGTGACGATGGCAGCGCTGACCAGCAGCAGCGGCAATACCATGTAGGAATAACGTTTGAGTCGTGGCACAAGGCGCAGAGGCTTGATCTTCATGATAGGTTCGAGTCTTCGTGCGTCGGGTTAAGGCGGACAAGCCCGGCCCCAGTGACGCATCAGCGTCCTGCGGTGTTCCCTGTCGATATAGCAAGCAGCCTCCATTCATTGTTCGGGCGCTCTTTAAGAGTGCATTCGGGCGCTTTGGTTCGCCCACGCGGGATACTAGCCGGCAAATGTTGCGCAACGATGACCCATGCACGGCGGCAGGCAGATGACTATGATGGGGCTTTCCGACCAGGGGGTTCTCGATGAACGCACTCGCCGCTTTCCCGATCAATAGCAAATGGCCCGCCCAGCACCCAGAACGCCTGCAGCTGTATTCGCTACCCACGCCCAACGGCGTCAAGGTGTCGATCATGCTCGAAGAACTGGGCCTGCCTTACGAGGCGCACAAGGTCAGCTTCGACACCCAGGACCAATTGTCTCCCGAGTTCCTGTCCCTGAACCCCAACAACAAGATCCCTGCGATTATCGACCCCAACGGCCCGAGCGGGCAGCCGCTGGCACTGTTCGAATCCGGCGCGATCCTCGTTTACCTGGCGGAAAAGACCAGCCAGTTGCTCTCCGAAGACCCGGCCACCCGCTATGAAACCCTGCAATGGTTGATGTTCCAGATGGGCGGCATTGGCCCGATGTTTGGCCAACTGGGGTTCTTCAACAAATTCGCCGGCAAGGCTTATGAGGACAAGCGCCCGCGTGATCGCTACGCCGCCGAATCGCGGCGCTTGCTGGGCGTGCTCGAAAAGCGTCTGTTGGGCCGCACCTGGATCATGGGCGACGAGTACAGCATCGCCGACATTGCGACCTTTCCGTGGGTTCGCAACTTGATTGGGTTCTACGAGTCCGGTGATCTGGTAGGCATCACCGATTTCCCTAACGTACTGCGCGCGCTGGACGGCTTTGTCGCACGTCCTGCGGTGATCCGTGGCCTGAACATTCCGAGCTGAAGCATGTCGACTTTCGATTTTCAACAACTGGATGTATTCAGCAGCGTGCCGCTCAAAGGCAACCCCTTGGCCGTGGTGCTGGGGGCCGATAGCTTCACCGACCAGCAGATGGCGGACTTTGCCAATTGGACCAACCTCAGCGAAACCACGTTTTTACTGACGCCGCGCGACCCACGTGCTGACTATCGGGTAAGAATCTTCACCACCCTCAAAGAGCTGCCGTTCGCCGGGCATCCGACCTTGGGCAGTTGCCACGCCTGGTTGCAGGCTGGCGGCGTGCCACGTGGGGAGGAGATTATCCAGGAGTGCGAAATCGGCTTGGTGCGTATTCGTCGCCAGGGTGACCAACTGGCGTTTATCGCGCCGCCATTGTTGCGTGCAGGGCCCGTGGAGGCGCCGTTGCTGGAGCGCGTGCGCCTGGCTTTGAAGCTGGCGCCCGAGGCGATTGTGCGCAGCCAGTGGGTCGACAATGGTGCGGGTTGGCTGGCGGTGATGCTGGCTGATCGTGACGCGGTGCTTGCGTTGCAACCGGACTATGCGCAACTGCTGGGTCTGGCCGTAGGGGTGATCGCCCCCTGTGATCCGACGCGTGATGCGGTGGACGCGCACTTTGAAGTGCGCGCTTTTGTCGCTGGCGATGGCGCCGCCGAAGACCCGGCCACCGGCAGCTTGAATGCCGGCGCGGCCCAATGGCTGCTCGCCGAGGGCCTGGCGCCCAGCCGTTACGTGGTCAGCCAAGGCACGGCGATTGGGCGAGCGGGGCGTATTCATATCGAGCGCCAGGGCGATGAAATCTGGGTGGGCGGCGCCGTAGCGTTGTGCATCGAAGGGCGTCTACAGCTTTAGATCAATGAATTGTTACGCACCCGGCAATACACTATTGGCCCCTCGGCATTTGTGTTGCCGGGACTTGGGGGCATAAGCTTTCGCCCCAAAGTGTTCAGCCATTTTTCAGGATTGCCATGACCAGCCAGTTCCCCCAAGCCCGTCCACGTCGCCTGCGCCGCTCCCCGGAATTGCGTGGCCTGTTCCAGGAAAGCGAATTCACCCTCAACGACTTGGTACTGCCGATTTTCGTCGAAGAAGAAATCGACGACTTCGTGCCCATCACCAGCATGCCGGGTGTGTTGCGCATTCCTGAGAAAAAACTCGCCGGTGAGATCGAGCGTTACGCTCGCGCCGGCATCAAGTCGGTGATGACCTTCGGTGTGTCCCACCACCTCGACGCCAGCGGCAGCGACACGTGGAAAGAACGCGGCCTGGTTTCGCGCATGTCCTCGATCATCAAGGACGCCGTGCCGGAAATGATCGTGATGTCCGACACCTGCTTCTGCGAATACACCGACCACGGCCACTGCGGCGTGATGCACGGTGCCCATGTCGACAACGACGCGACCCTGGTCAACCTCGGCAAACAAGCCGTGGCCGCCGCCCGCGCCGGCGCCGACGTGATCGCCCCGTCAGCGGCGATGGACGGCCAGGTCCAGGCCATCCGCCGCGCGCTGGATGACGCCGGCTTCACCCACATCCCGATCATGGCCTACTCCACCAAATTCGCCTCGGCCCTCTACGGCCCCTTCCGAGAAGCCGGCGGCAGCGCGCTCAAGGGCGACCGCAAAAGCTACCAGATGAACCCGATGAACCGCCGCGAAGCCGTGCGCGAATCGCTGCTGGACGAACAGGAAGGCGCTGATGCGCTGATGGTCAAGCCTGCCGGTGCCTACCTCGACATCATCCGCGACATCCGCGAAGCCTCGCGCCTGCCGGTGGCGGCGTACCAGGTGAGCGGTGAGTACGCGATGATCAAGTTCGGCGCACAGGCCGGGGCGATTGATGAGGATCGAGTGGTGCGCGAGACGTTGGGGTCGATCAAGCGGGCGGGGGCGGATTTGATATTTACGTATTTTGCGATGGATTTGGCGGTGGCGGGGATCTAAAGGCGGCGTTTAGCCCTGTGGCAAAGGAGGTTAGTTGCCATGGGGCATCCGCTAGATCTGCACCGATTCAGCCCATCGCTGGCAGAAATCATGCTGCTGTTGTATATCATTGGTGAGATCGTTTTCCTCGTGAGCGAATATATGTACAGCCTCCCCATCTGGCCGCCCCAGTGTTAGCTCGTAAGCAATAAGACCATTCGACATATGTGAGGACATACCTGATGTATGAACGTTAATTTTTGCGCCTTTGCAAAGAAAAACGGTGTCTTTCATATCCGCTCTCAATACACCGAAGCAGTCGTATAAATCCATTGCTGTATAGGTTTTTTTTGTCCCATTGCTTAGCAAAAGATAAAGGGTGGGCTTGCCTCCTTCGTATTCGATCACTGCGCTGTCACGTATACCGTTTTTAATGATGGTGATTTCACGCGATTTCATGGGTATTTCCTATTAGGGTTCAATATTGTGTATCCCCTGAAGGTACCGTCTTCGTTGACTGGTGATGCACCTAAAATATCCTTAGTATCAATTCGTCCAGGAATTGCGATTTCTAACTCGTTTCTATGTTTGGAACGTGCGCCCAACGCTTTATTTACGTCTATTCCAGGGATTTTTTTTAGGGTGTAAAGAAAGCCTTCCTCGAAGCCAAAATTTGAAGCGAATACCAAGGCTTGTTTCCTTGAGGTCGAAGTAGGGACGAAATTGCTGGGAGGGCTGGCATTATTCAACGTGTGCAGGAAAAGGTCTGTGCTGGCGCCTCTACTTTCAAATCCTCTTTCAAAAATTTCATCTGGCTCTCTTAAATCCCCGCGAAATAGATATTCTCTTTTTATATCTGAGCTGGGGAGCGAGGGAGCCCCCTCATCTACCTTTGCCTGGCCGTGGGAGGTTTCAGTACGTTGATGTGGCGTACATCCATCTGCACCTGGACACGTACTTAAGCCTAGCTGATCCACCCACCCCGTGGGATTGGGTACATACTGGTACCCGTTGATCCCACCCGCCAACTTCACCGGATCCGGTGTCAGGTAACGACCAAGATCCGGATTGTAGTAGCGATGGCGGTTGTAATGCAGCCCGCTTTCCTGGTCGAAATACTGCCCTTGGAAACGCAGCGGGTTGTCGATTTTGTCCACATCTAACCGAGCGATCTGGCCGTAGGCGCGGTAGTGGGCGGACCAGACGATTTCGCCTTCGGGGCTGGTCAGTTCCTGCGGGGTGCCGAGGTGGTCGAGTTGGTAGTGGTAGGGCTTGGTTTCTTTTGGGCCGAAAC
>NZ_MPOR01000063.1:0-18511 GCF_001896155.1 Pseudomonas sp. FSL W5-0203 | reverse complement strand
ATCCCGAACTCAGCAGTGAAACGATGCATCGCCGATGGTAGTGTGGGGTTTCCCCATGTGAGAGTAGGTCATCGTCAAGATTGAATTCCAAAACCCCTGTCTGCTAACGCAGACAGGGGTTTTGTCGTTTAGGGCAGCCATCACAGCGAATCTGCCTTATCCCTACCGCCTGTCGGTTTCCTACGCTAAAAGAAGATGCTTCTCACAAATTTCTAAGATTTGTCGAAGTTTGGCCGAAAGCCTGACGAGCCATGCGTGCACCGAAATAGAGCGACCGCAGAGTCCGCCTATCCCGTTACATGGAATGTTCCACTCGGCACGCTCACCCCCCTTTGGCAAAAGAAGTCGATGAAATGAATCTCAAGTTCAGTCATAAAATTCTGTTGGCCGCGTCAGGCGTCGTGGTTTTAGCCTTCGCGCTATTTACGCTCTACAACGACTACCTGCAGCGCAGTACCATCAGGCAAAACCTGACATCGTCCATCCAGCAATCCGGCGAGCTGACCGCCAGCAGTGTGCAGAACTGGCTCAGTGGTCGCATCCTGGTCCTCGAGAATCTGGCGCAGAACGTTGCCCACCAAGGCAGTGCGGCCGACCTTCCTGGTTTGGTCGATCAGCCAGCATTCACCACCAATTTCCAGTTCACCTATGTAGGTCAAACCAACGGGGTATTCACCCAGCGCCCTGACGCGAAGATGCCTGACGACTATGACCCTCGTCAGCGCCCTTGGTACAAGCAAGCAGTAGTGGCGGACAAAACCATGCTTACTCCGCCTTATATGGCGGCTGTGGGCGGTCAGATCGTGACAATTGCCATGCCGGTGAAAAAGAACGGCGAGTTATTGGGTGTTGTCGGTGGTGACCTGAGCCTGCAGACACTGGTGAAGATCATCAACTCAGTAGACTTCGGTGGTATCGGCCATGCGTTCCTGGTCAGCGGTGATGGCCAGGTCATCGTCAGTCCAGACCAGGACCAGGTGATGAAGAACCTCAAGGACATCTACCCTGGCACCCATGTGCGCATTGAGAAGCTCAATCAGGACGTTGTCCTCAACGGTCAGGATCGCATCCTTTCCTTCACGCCTATCAGCGGCTTGCCTGGCGCTGACTGGTACATCGGCCTTTCGATCGACAAAGAAAAAGCCTATGCCCCGCTGGGCAAGTTCCGTACTTCGGCCTTGATTGCGATGTTGATTGCCGTTGTCGCCATTGCGGTACTCCTGAGCCTGTTGATTCAAGTCCTGTTGCGCCCGCTGACCACCATGGGCGTGGCCATGCAGGACATTGCCCAAGGCGAAGGTGATTTGACCCGACGTCTGGACGTGACCAGCAAAGACGAGTTCGGCGAGGTCGGCAGCGCATTCAATCAGTTCGTCGAGCGAATCCACGCGTCGATTTACGAAGTGTCTTCGGCAACGCGCCAGGTGCACGATTTGTCCCAGCGTGTGATGGCTTCATCTAATGCGTCGATCATCGGTTCTGACGAACAGAGCGCGCGTACCAACAGCGTGGCCGCAGCCATCAACGAACTAGGGGCTGCCACCCAGGAAATCGCGCGCAACGCCGCGGATGCGTCCCAGCACGCCAGTGGTGCCAGCGAACAAGCTGACGATGGTCGTAAAGTGGTGGAGCAAACCATCCAGGCGATGTCTGAGTTGTCGCAGAAGATCAGCCTGTCCTGCACTCAGATTGAAACCCTTAATGCCAGTACCGACAACATCGGGCACATCCTGGATGTGATCAAAGGTATTTCCCAACAAACCAACTTGCTCGCCCTCAACGCGGCGATCGAAGCGGCCCGTGCTGGTGAAGCCGGGCGTGGTTTTGCCGTGGTGGCGGATGAAGTGCGTAATTTGGCGCACCGTACCCAGGAGTCGGCAGAAGAAATCCACAAGATGATCACTTCGCTGCAAGTGGGCTCGCGTGAAGCTGTGACCACCATGAACGCCAGCCAGGCTTCCAGCGAAGAAAGTGTCGAAGTCGCCAACCAGGCAGGTGAGCGTCTGGTCAGCGTGACGCAACGTATCGTTGAGATCGACGGCATGAACCAATCCGTCGCGGCCGCCACCGAAGAGCAGACCGCAGTGGTTGAAACCCTCAACGTCGATATCAACCAGATCAACTTGCTAAACCAGCAGGGTGTGGCCAACCTCAACGAGACGCTCAAGGACTGCGATGCGCTGTCCCAGCAGGCCAGCCGACTGAAGCAATTGGTCGATAGCTTCAAGATCTGATCCTGACCGCATCGGAGCGAGGCCTCTCGCTCCGATCGCTTGGCCTCACGTCCAGGGTGCTATTCAGAGGAAGTTGATAGCGCTCAGGTAGTCGCAGCCTTTGCGTAACAGCGCCTGGCTCTTGGGTGGATAGCACATCCCCATTTTTTCCAAGCCCCACCGGGCATTGTCGTAACTGATCATCGATGTATCACCGATGTCTTCGCCCAGTCCGTCCAGGTAAAAGCCCAGCACCCCGAACAGTGCGTTATCGCGACTTACGTTGCGCAACGCCCGTTGCCAGTGTTCAACGCTGACTCGGTCAAAAACGTGCCCAGCCTCGCTGAAGGCGTCGAGGTACTGGTCCCAACTCAAGGGCAGCGGGTTGTGCAGGTTGAACACATGTCGCCCAGGGTCAAAGTGAGCGCTGTGGAAGGCGATGAAACGCGCCAGGAAGTCCACCGGCATCAGGTCGAAATTGGCGTCCAGTCGCGGGACCATCCCTAATTGCAGAGACCCCTTGAGCATCAACATCAAGCGGTTTTTCTGTGGCTGGCAAACGCCGTTCTGGCTGTTGAAGCTGATATTTCCCGGCCGATGAATATTGACCCAGGCCCCTTGCTCAACTGCCCGTCCTAATAGCCGCTCGGCTACCCACTTGGAGAGGTTGTAGCCATTTTTCACATAGAGCGGCAGTGCGCGTCGGGCAGGCGCTTCAAGCACGTACCCGTCGACGTCTACGCTGCTGCAGGCTGAGAGCGTCGAGATGAAATTGAGGACCTTCTTGCAATGGGTCTCGCAAAGACGCAGGCATTCCAGCACCGGCTCGACGTTGTCCTTTGCGAGTGAGGCGTAATCCATCACATGATTGACCTGCGCGGCGTTATGCACCAACACGCCGTAATGACGGGCGAGGTGCTCGTACACGTCGTCGGCCAAGCCCAGGCGAGGTTTACGAATATCGGCGGCGTATACCTGTACTCGGCTCAGGTCCAGATGTTCCAAGCGGTATTCACGTAATGCCTGGGCGAACCTTGCCGCCGCCGAATGGCCGGGCAACTCACGCACCAGGCACGCCACGTCCTGCGCCCCGCCAGCCAGCAGTGCCTGGACGATATGCACCCCGACAAAGCTGTTTGCGCCAGTAACGATGGCTTTGCGCGAATCTCCCGCAAGGGTGTCGGGCAGAACCCCGACCTTCAGTGCGCGCGTCGCATCTTGCTCCATCTGGTTGGACGGTTTATCCGGCAGCGTGCCGCCATCCATGAGTGCGGCCAATGTGCGAATGGTCGGCGTCTCAAAAAAGGGGCTCAGGCAGAAGCTGCGGCCAAACTGCTCGCGCAGGCGTAGCAACAGAGTCGACAACAGGATGGAGTGGCCACCGAGGTTGAAAAAACTCTCATCAATCGAGAGTTCGCCTGCGGGTAATCCCAGCAGCTCACCCCACACGTCAGACAGTTGTGCCTGCAAAGGGTCTTGTATGCGACAGCGATCCCTCCCGATGGGTATGGGTATAGGCATGGCCAACAAGGCCTTGCGATCGATCTTGCCGTTATTCGAACGGGGCATGCATGCCAGTTCGCTCCAAGCGCTGGGCTGCATATGCACGGGCAACCACTGCCGAGCATGTTCCTTCAGGCTTGCCAGCGTGGCGCCAGATTCCGGCTGGGCGGCAAAGCCGATGACTCTGTGTGCCGTATCGATCACCACTGCCACTTGGCGAAACAAGCGACTATCGCGCAAGCACTGTTCAATATCCTGAGGCTGAACTCGAAACCCGCGGATCTTGACTTGCTCATCCCTGCGGCCGCCCAGCTCGATGCCCTCTTGCGTCCATTTTGCCAAGTCGCCGCTGCGATAAGCCTGTAGCACTTGGCCATTTGGCAGTGTCAGCGCCACGAACGGATTGTCGGGCCGCGATGGTGTATTTGAATAACCCAGGCTTACTCCGGGACCGACAATGTACAAGTCGCCCATTACCTGTTCATCCACGGGCTGCAGGTTCTCGTCGAGAATCAGCACCTGGCTGTTAGCGATGGGGAGGCCGATATTGCGATGGCTGTCACCTCGTTGGAATACCCGATGGGTCGCCAACACAGTGGCCTCGGTCGGCCCATAGAGGTTATGCAGCTGGCATTGACCGGCCAGTTGTTCGATCACGCAGGGCTCGCAGAAATCACCTCCGGTCAGTAAATGAGTCATGCCCAATGGCTGATCCAGCGGCAGGATGCTGAGCAGTGCCGGTGGCACAAACCCATGAGTGACGCGTTGCTTGCGAATCAGCTCTACCAGTTGCTGAGGGTCGTGACGTTGGTCTGGGCTGGGGACAATCAACGCGGCGCCAACGATCAATGCAGGGAAAATATCGATCAGTGAAGAATCGAAGCCCAGTGGCGAAAACTGCAGGACGCGACTGTGTTGATCCAACGCCACGCAACTGACGAGCCAGGCCGTGAAATGCGCCAGGTTGTATTGGCTCAGCAGTACCCCCTTGGGCTGGCCCGTCGTACCCGAGGTGAACAGTGCCACGCACGGCTCGTCGGCACGGGGATGACGGTGCATCAGCGGTTGCGTCATGTCGGCGCTGTGCGCGGCAACCTGGCTCACATCAAGTGAAACGAAACGCTCTCGCAATGGGTGCTGGCCATTCTCCAGCAGCACACAGGCCTTGAGGCTGGTCAGCATGCAGTGCTGGCGTTGCTCCGGGTGGTCAGGCACCAGCGGCAAATACACGGCGCCACAGCCAAGCACCGCGAGAATGCTGGCGTACAACTCGGCGGATTTCTCCAGGCATACGCCGACCACTTGTGGAGCCTCGGCATCCTCCAGCAAGGGAAGCAGGCGTTGTTGAATAGCCATGGCTTGTTGCTGGAGCTGCCGATAAGTCAGCGCATGACCGGCGATGTTCAGCACTGTTCGATGTGCGAAGGTATTGAGGCTGGCCTGCAGCCGTTCGATCATGGGCGTTCGGGCCGCTTGCAACAAGGCAGGGTCCGCCGTGTGGTTGAACCGGTGCATGAAAGCCAAGGCATCCAACTCCTGCAGGCCCTGTTCAGGCCAGGCGTTAGCAGCGGCCGTTGCCGAGAAGTAGGCGGGGTCTCTTGAAAAACCGCAGACCAACAAAGCAGCCCACTCCACCACTGCATTCGTTGCCTGCTGACGCAACCGCTGCCCATTGCCGCTGGGTTCCTGGGCAACGTCGTGCACCGTCAGCAGGCGCCGCTCCCGGTCATAGCAGCGCAACTGCAATGAGGGCAGCCCGTGTTCGCAGAGCGGGCCGATACCCACGCGCAAGCTTAACCATGGCGCACTGGCGGGCGAGGGCGGCAGCGGCTGACTCCCGTCTTCAATAACCAGATCCACAGACCCCGCTCCTGCCACATGCCCATACTGCTCCAGCTCCTGCTTGAGCGCCGCCAGAGCGTTAGTGGTACCACGCCACTCGATCTGCAAGCGCCTCATGCCAACCTCATCGATACGGGCAGATAGTCGCGCAGGGCTCGTGCCACGCTGGGGGTTTGCAGTACGCCGCTGTGGTGCAGAAAGCCCATGATATTGGCCACCAGCGGATGTTGGTGGGTGATGGGAAAATCCAGCGCCCGGATTTCGTCGCGCAGTGCCACGCGAGTGTGGGCACTGATCGTCAAGTGTTCGATCAGTTGCAGATCGAAGTCTTTTTGTAGCTCGTTGGTCAGGTAGTGCGTCAGGAATACGGGCAGGGCTTGAGCAATGTGGTCGCGATCTTGCGAGCTTGCCGACTGCCAGTAGAGGCGCACCAACTGTGTCCAGAACCGCGCATGCCGCCCTTCATCAAACAGATGATCGGCCATCAGGCCGCGGACAGAGGATTTGACGCTGGCGTCTTTGGAAAACGCTGCGACGTCATGGGTGACGGTGTTCTCGGCGATGGCGACGCCGATCAGCTCAACGGCATCGTGCAAATATGTCGGTACCTGCGCCTGGGCTGCCGGAAGCGCGCGGCTCAGTTCAATTTGCCCGGGTAGATCGAGCGGTTGAATCCCGGTCATTGCCACGGCTTGCTGAAGGAAATCCAGGGCTACCAGCGCGTGGTAATCCTCGTCGACAACGACCGTCATCGCGTCGTAACGGCAGGCGAGCGGGAAGGGCAGGGAGAAGCGATTTTTAGCAATGCTGCGCGCGGTTTTGTCGACGATCTCGGTTTCGAAAATCACCACGTCATTGATGAATTTGTAGAAGCTTTGCACCAGCACGAAGTCGCGCCATTGCGGGCAGTGCTTGAGAAAGGTTGCACTCAGCACCAGAGGCTGACGGCACAGGGGGAAGATGAGTTTGTCGTCGTCTTCCAACATCCGCCGGGGGCGTGTGCGGATGGTTGCGCGACGTTCCCAGTCATCGGCAAAGGATTGGTAGCTGACGGCGTTCACGGACGTACCTCTTGCATCGAGGCCAGCACGTCGTCCCAGAGGGTAATACGACTTTCCACGGCGCCCAGGGCGGTGCTATCGGCTTGTTGCTGACGACTGGGGTCGGCGTCGATCAGGTGCGTTAGCAACTGTTGCGCCGCAGGGCCGTGGTCATCGCTGTCCAATTCGATATGGCGGTTGAGGTAGTAACATAACGTAGGGGCCTGCCGACCTATAAACGCATGGCTATGCAAAAGCCCCTTGAACATTGACGGAATCACACTCTCGCGGCCATGCAGGAACGCCGCCGCCACACAGTGGGTTGGGGCGCTCAAGGCGATTTGTAAGGTGCTGTCGACGAAGCGGGCCACGCCCAGGGGAGCATCGCTCATTTGCAAGGCTGCGCTTACCTCCACTCCCTGGCTTTGCAGGTCGATGAAGCGAGTGATTGCGACGGTGCTGGCGCCCACTTCCGTCATCGCGTCAAGGTACAGCTCGAAGTGGCTGCAATAGCCCCGTGTCGGGTGTTCGTCCGTCTCTTCAGCCAGCACGATTTCATTGATCAGGCGGGCAGCGCGGGGAGCAGCGCAGGGGAGCCAGGGTAACTGTGTGCACGTGAGGTCCTGTTGCAGGCGTTTGGTCAGGCTCATGAAGTCCCAGACAGCAAATACATGGTGTTCCATAAAGTGTTGTAACTTGCCAACGGTGGTTATTTCTATAAATAACGGGTGGTCGAACAGTTTTTGTTTTTTTTGCTCAAGTAAATAGTGATGCATGGTTGACGCCTATAGTTGTTGCGAGTGCTTTAAAAGCAGTGTTGGACTGTTATAGTTGTGGGTGCAAGAGTAACTTGATCGCGTTCACGCGCACGGCGCTACCATTTAAATAGGCGGCCGCAGCGGTATGGGAAGGCGTGGCTTGCTGAGCGAAGATAATAAGCTGATTGAATGTTTGAACCGGTATGCAAATGTATTAAAGGACTTTGCCGATGTTTATATGTGCGGTAAATTGCCCGGCTATAGGTGGGATTTTTCCGTGCACTAAGTCGGCGTTAATCGTTCTTTAGTTATTTTTTAAATATTTCTGATGGAGCAACAACCCTGATAGGGAAGCTGCTCCATCACCTGAGGATTAAGGGCAAAAGCAAAAAAACTTACTGCACGGCTTTTTTGTCGGCGCTCTCAAGGCTGCTGAGGTAGGTGGCGATCACCTCCATGCCTCGCATCAAGTGGTTACGCAACGTCAGGATGCTCTCCTCGACCTTCTTCTGCGCCACCAGGCTCAGCAGTTCGCGGTGATCTTCCTGGGAGGTCTCGCCCAGCCCCATCGCCTCAAGGTTGAAGCGCAGGAAGCGTTCCTCCTCATTCAACCCGTGCTCGACCAGGGTGAGCAGTCGCTGGTTGGGCGCCTTGCCATATAGCACCATGTGAAACAGGCGATTGAGGCGACCAATCTCGGTGTAGTCTTTTTCGCTTTCCAGCGAATTGATACAAGCCTCGGCTTGAGCAAGGTCCGCGTCGGTGAGCAGCGGAATCGACAGGCGCAAGGCTTCGGACTCCAGCAACATGCGCAAGGCATAGGTCTCTGCCGAATTGTCCTCGATCAAGGGGGCAACGACGGCACCCTTGTGAGTCACCACATGCAGCAAGGATTGCGCCTCCAGCTGGCGCAAAGCTTCGCGCACGGGCATGCGGCTGACGCCGAACAGGCTGGCCAGTTCTTGCTGGCGCATGGCGGTGCCACAGGGCAATCGCCCATCGAGGATGGCATTACGCAAGGTTTCTTCAATAACGGAGCGCGCAAGATGGGCGGGAATAGGCCCGCTGATTTTGATGCTGCTTAATGGGTTCGGCTTCTGCGTCACGGTTGCGCTATCCTCCTTTCTTGAATAATAGGTTGGCTAATTGGATCCAAAGAACACTAAAGATGGGCCAGGCGCTTGTCAAACAGCCAGAGTTTCCGTTTGTAAGGGCTTACACAGCATACTTTGTGTCTCTCACAGGAGGCGGTTATAAAATCACCGCCTACTGTGATGATTGCACTGTGCCATTGTTTTTTGTAGGGCCAGGCTTCACCATTCCTTGAAATTCCGTCTCTTTCATGGACTGAACACTTTGGCGGTAAGTTTTATTCCCTATCGACTGCTGTGCTGGCTTTTATCAGCAATTTTACTGGCTGGCCTGATGCTCGGCGGGCTGCGTGCCGATTGGGATTTCTCGCAGATCAGCCGCAAGGCCACCGCCGTCTACGGCCCGTTGGGGCAAGGCCAGCAACGTATCGACGCCTGGCAGCGGCTATTGGCGAGCGAAAAACAGGTCAGCGAGCAGGACCAGCTCAAGGTCGTCAATTTGTTCTTCAACAAGCAAATGACCTACGTGGAAGACATCGATCTCTGGCACGTTGTCGATTATTGGGAGACACCCGTCGAAGCACTCTGGAAAGGGGCTGGTGACTGTGAAGACTACGCCATCGCAAAGTATTTCAGTTTGCGTCACCTGGGTGTGTCCAGCGACAAATTGCGCATTACCTACGTCAAGGCCTTGCGGCAGAATCGGGCGCACATGGTCCTGACCTATTATTCGACCCCAGACGCCGTCCCACTGGTGCTCGACAGCCTGATGGATGAGATCCTGCCGGCCACCCGTCGCACCGATCTGGTCCCGGTGTACTCATTCAACGCCGAGGGGCTGTACTTGCCTGGTGCCAAGGGCAACAAGAAAGTCGGTGATACCAAACGCTTGTCGCGCTGGCAGGATGTGTTGAGAAAAATGCGTGCGGAAGGCTTCCCAGCCGAGCCTGCCAACTAGGAGTAACTGATCGGATGTCTCTGTTCAAACAGCTATTGATTGCAATCTGTCTGTTCCTGGTGGTCGCCTTCAGCGGCAGCTTCATGGTCAGCCTGGAAAGCTCGCGCACCCAATACGTCAACCAACTGCGCTCCCACGCCCAGGATGCCGCAACGGCGTTGGCGCTGTCGCTGACCCCGAATATCGATGACCCGGCCATGGTGGAGCTGCTAGTCAGCTCGATCTTCGACAGCGGTTACTACGCCAGCATCCGCGTCGTGGACCTGGCCACCGACAAAACCATCGTCGAGCGCAGCGGTATTCCTGACAACAACGGCGTGCCCAACTGGTTCGTCAAGCTGATCGGCCTGGAGCCGGCCGGTGGTGATGCGCTGGTCAGCCGTGGCTGGGAACAGGCCGCACGGGTAGAAGTGGTCAGCCATCCGATGTTCGCCCTGGCCAAGCTCTGGCAAAGCGCCCTGGGTAGCCTGGGCTGGTTGCTGCTGTGCGGCGCGGTCAGCGTGGTGCTCGGTGGGCTGTTGCTGCGCCGGCAATTGAAGCCGTTGGACTATATGGTCAAACAGTCCCACGCCATTGCCCGCCGCGAGTTCCTCAGCCTGCCTGACTTGCCCCGCACGCCAGAACTGCGTCGCGTGGTACAGGCCATGAACCAGATGGTGGAAAAGCTCAAGGCGCTGTTCCAGGAACAGGCCGAGCGTAGCGAAAAACTGCGCACCGAATCCTATCAGGACAACCTCACCGGCCTCGCCAACCGCCGTTATTTCGAAATGCAGCTCAACGCCCGCGTCAGTAACCCGGAAGAGACCAACTCCGGCTACCTTCTGCTGCTGCGGGTCAAGGACCTGGCCGGCCTCAACCAGCGCCTGGGTGGCCAGCGTACCGACCAGTTGCTGCAAGCGGTTGGCCAACAGCTGCTGCGCCAGTGCGCGCCTTACCCGGAAACCCATAACCTGGTCACCCGTATTCGTGGCGGTGAGTTCGCCGTGCTGGCGCCAGGGTTGATGCGTGAAGAAGCGGTGCAACTGGCGCAAAACCTCGAAAGCACCTTGCTCAGCCTGCAAGCGACCGGTGCCAGCGACGTTACACCGGTCGCCTATATCGGCCTGGCACCGTTCAGCCATGGCGACGCGCCCCAAGCCCTGTTGACCCTGGCCGACCAGGCCCTGGCCCAGGCCCAAGCGCAGGGCGACACCAGTTGGGTGTGCCTGGACCGCAGCGCCGCCGCCAGCGTCGGTGACGATCACCATGCCTGGCACACCTTGTTGGACCAGGCCCTGACCCAGCAGCGCTTCCAGCTGTATTTCCAGCCGGTGGTGGCCAGCCAGGACCCGCAGTTGGTCCTGCATTACAAAGTGCTGTCGCGCTTGCAGGGCGAGGACGGCCACCCCATACCGGCCGGGCGCTTCCTGCCGTGGCTTGAGCGCTTCGGTTGGTCGGCCCGCCTGGACCGCCTGATGCTGGAGCAGGTGCTCAAGCAGATGAGCAGCCACACCGAGAACCTGGCGCTGAACCTCTCGGCCGCGACCTTGCAGGACACCCAGGCTCTGAACCGTATTTATGACCTGCTACGTCAGCACAGCAACCTGGGCCCGCGCCTTACCCTGGAGATCGGTGAAGAGCAACTGCCTGAGCAGCCCGTGCTGGAACAGATGACCCAGCGCCTGCGCGAGCTGGGTTTCTCCCTCAGCCTGCAACGTTTCGGTGGGCGGTTCAGCATGATCGGGAACCTGGCGCGCCTGGGCCTGGCGTACCTGAAGATCGACGGCAGCTACATTCGCGCCATCGACCAGGAAAGTGACAAGCGCCTGTTTATCGAAGCTATTCAGCGAGCGGCCCATAGCATTGACCTGCCGCTGATTGCCGAGCGTGTAGAGACCGAGGGCGAACTGAAGGTGATTCGTGAGATGGGGATTTACGGCGTGCAGGGCCAACTGTTTGGCGAGCCCGCGCCCTGGAAATAATTTACCTGTAGGAGCGAGCTTGCTCGCGAAGATCTCCAACCATAACGCGCGAAGCCTGACACCCCGTGGCGATTTCAGTTTTTTCGCGAGCAAGCTCGCTCCTACAGGGGTAGGAGCGGTTGGATTAAATCAATCCTTTCTCGTCATCATCGATCAACTGGCTCAACCCACCCAACGCTTCCCGCGCCTGGTTACGGTCCATCAACTTGGCCTGGGCTGCCGGCGGCAGGTCGGTCACGCTGATCACCCCTTTGCGGGTCAGCACCTGGATCAAGTCATCCAGCACCCGGATCATCTCCAAGTCGCTCTGCTTGAGCTGGGCCAGGCTGGTTTCCACCACTTCGTTGGCGTACCAGGCCTGGATCTCATGGTGATCGGCCGGCAGGGTTTCAGTGGATTCGGTAAAGGCGATAGCCTCTACGCGAACCAGTGCGCCCTGTGCATCACGTTGCACGTAAAACATAACAACCCCTCGAAAATGCGCCACAGGCGTTCAACAGCATAGGTCAACGCTGCGTGTATGGGCGTGAGTATGCGATGCACCGTCCGCCAGGGCCAGCGACCCGCAGGCCAAAAAAACGGCCGCCTGAAAGGGCGGCCGATTAATCGTGTCTTAAGTGTGGTCGATCTTGATGGTCGGGTCGGCACCACTGATCAGCGAGTTGATGCTGGTGTGGGACCAATCGTTGCCTTCCAGCTTGATCGTCACATCGGCATTGGCCAGGCCACCGGCGGCGTTGAGCTTGCCTTCACTGCTCACTTGCAGGGTCGACACGCCGTCTACCGTGGTGATCTTGAGGTAGTTGTCGATGGTACTGTCGGTTTCACCTTTCAACAAATCACGCAGATCAATGCGGTCGCCTTCCGAGGCCTTGAAGTCCTTGATCACATCGTTGCCGATGTCGCCAGACTTCCACACAAAGGTGTCGGCACCCGAGCCACCGATCAGGATGTCGTTGCCCTGGCCGCCGATCAGCGTGTCGTTGCCGGTGCCACCCAGCAGGATGTCATTGCCTTTGCCGCCATCGAGTGTGTCGTTGCCGCCTTGGCCGAACAAGATGTCGTCGCCAGCGCCGCCCAACAGCGTGTCGTTGGCATCCTTGGCGCCGGAGACGTCGAAGTCCACATAGTGTTCGGTGACGTACTGGTGAACGTTAGAGGCGGTCACCGCAGAGACAGCCACGCCGGTTTTCTGCGCGACAAAGGCCTGCAGTGCGTTGTAACCCTCGCCATTGATCCCGCTGAAACTCACCAGGTCGCCGAAGAGGATGTCGTTGCCGTCGCCACCACTGACGGTGTCCGCGCCCGGCAACGTCGCCTCGGTGTGGCCGAGGATAGCGTTGGCGAGGTCCTTCGGATCGATGTTGGCCTGTGGCTTGCCATCGCTGTCGTACGGTGCCAGCTGATTCAAGCTGACCCCACTATTGAGGCCGATGGCTTCTACGCCACCTGTGGACAGACCTTTAAGCAGTGCGAACGCGCTGTTGGAGTTGAGGGTGGTGGAGTAGTCGGTATCGTATCCGAGGCCGCCTTGCACCGATATTTCATAGGTGCCATCCCCTTGGGCGTGGATGATTCCCTTGTTGTATCCCCAGCCGTAAGACCAGAGGGTCACCTTGCCGGCAGAGTTGATATCAAGGTAGTTATTCGAATCGATGTTGATCCGGGTGGCGGTACCTATGGTGTAGTTGTTCATGGTGACGACATCATCGAGCCTGACGTTGCCGTACAAGTACGGGTTGGTCTGCTCGGACGCTTGGTAAAACGTCGGCTGACCATCGGTGATGAAGTACGTTGTATTAATAGCGCCAGTGTTGCCAGTCGCCTGGGCACTTTTGAAGAAGTTGGACGCGGCCTTGAACACGTCTTCGTAGTTGGTCCCGCCGGTAGACACCATGGAGTCCAGGACTTTCTGCAGCGAGTCCAATGCACCTGGGTCTTTCAGGTTGACTGTCACCGTGCGATTGACCTGGTCGCTGAAATCCGCCAGGAAGATATTCACAGTGCCGGAGGTGCTGGCGCCGATACTGTTTTTCAGCGAGTTGAACGTGGTAGTCAGCGAGGTTTTTGCCGCTGCTATCGAGTCCGCACCCATACTGCCCGATGTATCGATCATGAACGCGATGTTGTAGTTCTTGCCCTGCACCACGTTCAGGCCGGCGATGTCGGCCACGACGATGTCGTTGCCATCGCTGCCATTGATGGTGTCGCTGCCCGAGGTGCCGGTGACCGAATTGTAGGTCGCCGGATGCACCGTGACTGGCAATTGCGCGGTGGTGGTCGCTGAACCGCCGATGCTCTCGGTGGAAGTCGAGGTGACTGTCAGGTTGAACTGGCCGCTGTAGTAGGTCGGCGGCTTGATGGTCAGGGTGTTCAGGTCCCAGCCGGTGACATTCACTTCGCCCACGGTTTTACCCGCAGTAAAGGTGTGCCCCGACGCGTCAGTGAGCACCGAGCCTGCCGGAATGCCGCTGATCTTCACGCTCAGGGTTTCGGAGCCGTCGGTGTCGGTCAGCGCGGTGGTGACCTTGGACAGTTTGACCGTCCCGTTCTCCTGGCCTTCGTTGAGCTTGTAGCCCACGTAGTAACCGTCACCGTTGCTGCCATGCAGGTCGGATACGGTGACGCCGGCGTTGGTCAGGTCGGTAAGGCCGGTGTACAACGGCACGGTGCTGGTGCTCAGGTTCTGCACCGCCCCGCCGTTGATCGACAGGTTAACGTCGAAGCTGCCTGGGCCCGCCTGGTTGGCCTGGTAGATCTCAAGGCTGTAGTAACCGGTGGTGGTTGGCGTGAACGAGCCGCTGAACTTGCCGCTGTTGGTGCCCCACAAACCGCTGGCAACATCTTTACCGCCAACGTTGACCACCACGCTGTCATCGGCGATACCGCTGAAGGTGTAGCTCTTGCCCGCTTCCATGTAGATCAGGCCGGAGATCTTGGAACCAGAACCGGCGGTGACGTTGTCGACGGACTCGACGTTGGTCACCACGGAGGTGTTGTTGGGGGTGCCCGCGTTGTCGATGGCTTTTTTCAGTACGTCTGGCGCAGCGCCATTGCCGTTGTTTCCAAGGCCGGCGATGTTGTTCCAGCCCTGTTTGACCAGGCCGGTCGAGGCAACGTTGTTGTCGGCCACGCTGAGGGTTGGTGCATCGGCCACTGGCGTGATATCGACTTTCACCGTGGCGCTGGTGCCCAGGTCCTTGCCATCGGTTGGCTGGAACTTGAACTGCGCGTAATCCGCTTGCTTGTTGCCTACACCGGTGCCGCCGTAACCATCGGCGCCGGATTCGTTGGCGTTAGGCATGAAGCGCAACTGGCCGCCGTCGATCTGGGCCTTGGTGAAGGTCTGGCCGCTGCTCACGTTGGTCCAGGTGGTGCCGTCCGCCGCCAGGTATTGCAGCTTGCCGGCTACCGGCAGCTCGGTGATTTTCACCCCGAGGCTGGCTTGTGGCGAGTCCACATCGCTCACGCCGAAGTTGGCCCAGGTCAGGGCCAGCGCGGTGTCTTCCGTACCGGTCACGGCACCGCCAGTGGCCACTGGTGCATCGTTGACCGCTACCACGTTGACGGTGGTGGTGGCCACGTTGGAGTAGTTGCCGCCATCGGTCACCGTCACGGTGATGGTGCGGGGCGTGGTGCTCGGGTCGTGGCTGTTGTTGGTGAACGTGATGTTCTGGATACGCTGCATGTAGTCAGCCAGCGTCGCACTGCCGGACAACGTCAGGGTAATAGTGCCGGTCTGGTTGTTGGTGCTGACGCTGATGCCATTCACGCTATTGCCCAGATTGAGGGCATCACCGGCCTGTGCGTTGGTCAGCGTGACCGTCGCGCCCGTCAGCAGTGTGCTGTCTGGGTCAGTGATCTTGATGTCCGTGTCGGCGATCGACACGCCCGGCCCGGCGGTACCCTCGGTAAACGTCGTCTTGTAATCGGCACCCGTGGCGCCGCTGGAGTTGTTGGCATCCAGGTCGATCACCGGCGGAGCATCGTTGTCGAGGATGTTGGTGGTGACAGTGCCTTTGTCGATCACCAGGTTCTCGAAGTTGCCTCCGGTGACCTTGTCGATGGTGATGACGATCTGTTCCGTAGGCTCGGTAATCTTGTCGTCGAGCGTGCGGATATCAAACGGCACACTGCTGGAGCCTGCCGGGATCTTCACGGTATACACGCCAGTGAAGTCCGAACCGTCAGTGGCGGTGCCGCTGTATTTGAGCGTCACGGTCACATCCGTTTGCGGCGGGTTGGTCAAGGTCAGGGTGTAGTGGGCGGTGCCACCTTCAGTGACCGAACCGTCGCCCGTAATGCTGATTTTGGTATCAGTCACTACATCCGTGACCTTGGTGACTGCGGGGCTGCCATCAACAATCAGATGCTCGTACTTGTCGCCACCGCTGACCACGCCGGTGATCTTGGCGCTGACATCATTGGCGCCGACATAGGCATCGTTCGGTGCGGTAGCCGTCGTGAAGCTGGTGGACTTGCCGCTGCCAATGGTGATGGTCGAGCCGTTATCCAGCCTTACCACCAGGTCGGAGCCCACGTTGTTCACGGCCGCGCCGTTTTTGTCGACCAGGGACGCGGTGTAGACGATCTGCCCGCCCTCGCTGACCGAGCCAGTGGCCTTGAGCACCACTGTCACGTCATCGATGGTGTCGTTGACGGTGGTCGTGGCGCCTGCAGGAGTGATGGTCACCCCCTCGAAATTGCCGCCGGTGGTGCCGGTGATCTTGACGGTCTGGGTGCTCTTGTCGATGAACACGTCATCGGTAGGCGCCGGGACGGTCACCGTGCCCACGGTCTCACCTTGCTTGATGGTGATGCTCGAACCGTTGTCGAGCTGCACCACCATTTCACTGCCGGCCTTGTTGCTCAAGGTGGCGGTGTAGGTGATCTGGCCGCCTTCGTTGACCGCGGTTGGGGCGGTCAGGGTGACGGTGGTCAGGTCGGTGGTGCCCGGTGTGTCGGTGACGGTGGTGTTCACCGCCGTCGTGCCCGGCACCAGGTTCTCGAAGTGCTCGCCGCCAGTCACGCCTTTGATGGCGGTGGTGACGGTTTGGTCGCCTTTGTAGACGTCGTTTGGCGCTACGGTGGTGATGGAACCGCTCGACTGATTGACACCGATGGTGATGGTTTTGCCGTTATCCAAGGTGACGGTCAACGGGTTGGTGATGTTGGTCACCGGTGCGCCGTTCTTATCCACAAGGCTGGCGGTGTAGACGATGTTGCCGCCTTCGCCGACGGTGGTGGTGGCGGTCAGGACTACATCGACCTTGTCGATGGTGTCGTTGATCGTGGTGGTGGCGCCATTGCCTGCAACTTCGAGTTTTTCGAAATTGCCGCCAGTGGTTTCGGTGATCTTGACGGTCTGGGTGCTCTTATCGATAAACACGTCATCGGTAGGCGCAGGCACGGTCACGGTGCCGACGGTTTCACCGGCCTTGATGGTGATGCTTGAACCGTTGTCGAGTTTCAGCGTGACGTCGGTGCCGGCCTTGTTGCTCAAGGTCGCGGTGTACGTGATCTGGCCGCCTTCGTTAACGGTACTTGGCGCAGTCAGCGTCACGGTGGTGGTGTTATCGGTACCCGGTGTGTCCGTAACGGTGGTGTTCACCGCGGTAGTGCCAGGGACCAGATTCTCGAAATGCTCGCCGCCGGTCACGCCTTTGATGGCGGTGGTGACGGTTTGGTCGCCTTTGTAGACGTCGTTTGGCGCTACGGTGGTGATGGAGCCGCTCGACTGATTCACACCGATGGTGATGGTTTTGCCATTGTCCAAGGTGACGGTTAGCGGATTGGTGATGTTGGTCACCGGCGCACCGTTTTTATCCACAAGGCTGGCGGTGTAAACGATGTTGCCGCCTTCGCCAACGGTGTTGGTGGCGGTCAGAACCACATCAACCTTGTCGATGGTGTCGTTGATCGTGGTGGTTGCGCCGTTGCCTGCAACTTCTAATTTTTCGAAGTTGCCGCCGGAAGCGTCAGTGATCTTGACGGTCTGAGTGCTCTTATCGATGAACACGTCATCGGTAGGCGCAGGCACGGTCACAGTGCCAACAGTGTCGCCAGCCTTGATGGTGATCGACGAACCGTTATCCAACTTCAGCGTTACATCAGTGCCAGCTTTGTTGGAGAGCGTGGCGGTGTACGTAATCTGTCCACCTTCGTTAACCGCGTTAGGCGCTGTCAGCGTCACAGTGGTGGTGTTGTCGGTACCTGGTGTGTCCGTGACGGTGGTATTCACCGCCGTAGTACCCGGCACTAGATTTTCAAAGTGCTCGCCACCGGTTACGCCTTTGATAGCGGTGGTGACAGTTTGGTCGCCCTGGTACACGTCATCTGGAGCAAGAACCGAAACGCTACCGCTCGATTGATTTACACCGATGGTGATGGTTTTGCCGTTATCCAGGGTCACGGTCAACGGGTTGGTGATGTTAGTCACCGGCGCACCGTTTTTATCCACAAGGCTGGCGGTGTAAACGATATTGCCGCCTTCGCCGACGGTGGTAGTGGCGGTCAGGACCACATCAACTTTGTCGATAGTGTCGTTGATCGTGGTCGTTGCGCCATTGCCTGCAACTTCGAGTTTTTCGAAGTTGCCGCCGGAAGCGTCGGTGATCTTGACGGTCTGAGTGCTCTTGTCGATGAACACGTCATCAGTAGGGGCGGGCACGGTCACAGTACCCACGGTCTCGCCAGCTTTGATAGTGATCGACGAACCGTTGTCCAACTTCAACGTAACGTCAGTGCCCGCTTTGTTGGAAAGTGTGGCGGTGTACGTAATTTGACCACCTTCGTTCACTGCGCTAGGCGCGGTTAGCGTGACCGTCGTGGTGTTATCAGTGCCGGGGGTATCTGTGACGGTGGTGTTTACCGCCGCAGTGCCCGGTACCAGGTTTTCAAAATGCTCGCCGCCCGTCACACCCTTGATCGCGGTGGTGACAGTCTGATCGCCTTTGTACACATCATCAGGAGCAATAACCGAAACGCTACCGCTCGACTGATTCACACCAATGGTGATGGTTTTGCCGTTATCCAAGGTGACGGTCAGCGGGTTGGTGATGTTAGTCACCGGCGCACCGTTTTTATCCACAAGGCTAGCGGTGTAGACGATGTTGCCGCCTTCACCAACGGTGGTGGTGGCGGTC
>NZ_MPOR01000062.1:0-18573 GCF_001896155.1 Pseudomonas sp. FSL W5-0203 | reverse complement strand
GATCTCGATTTCGATGTCGGTGCGGCCGGTCAATTCCTTCTTCCCACCGACTTGGGCGATGGTCGAGCGTAGCTGGTGATAGGGGAGCCCGCAGAATTCGGAAAAAATCGTACGCTAAGGTTTTCCGGGCAATCGTAGCGGCCTGAACTTCCCGATCTCCAGCCTGCGGCTCTGCCGCCAGACGTAATCGCCAGTCAGGTTGATGTGCTCCCAGCCCAGCGGCAATAGGTATTGCAGCAGCTCGCCGCCCACCGACTTGCCAGCCTCGACCAGCCCCAAGTGATGCACTCCAGATACATCGTGTTCCATAGCACGATGGCCGTCACCAAGTTTGGGCTTCTGGCTCTGTAGCGCTGCGGCTCGAAGTTCCGATCCTGATTTTGCCTAAAACTGGACACTAGCTATTGTCTTTGAACAACGTCGATACGGTACGGGCAACATGGTCTGCACCGTCACTGATTTCACGCATAATAGTTGTTACAGTTGCGATCTGATCGTTGTTTTCTTCGGCGCTTCTAGCGATGCTGTTCATATCTATATTCAGTTGCTGAGTAAGCTTTCCGTTAGCAGTTACCACATTCTGGATTTCCACGGTGGCACTGCTAGTTCGAGCTGCCAACTGACGAACCTCGTCGGCTACTACAGCAAAGCCTCGGCCCATTTCACCCGCTCGGGCAGCTTCAATTGCGGCGTTAAGTGCTAGTAAGTTAGTTTGTTCTGCCACGCCTTGGATGATGGTAACAATTTTCTCGATATCTTTAGCCTGAGCATTTAGCTGTGTAATCGAAATAACCGCACCGTTTATTAAATTAAATGTACCCTGAGATAGTTCAATTGAACTAGCAAGGGACTCCATGCCCCGCACGGAAATTTGAGATGTCTCCTCGGCGGTGGTGAAGGAAAGCTCTGCGGCCTGACGGATTTCATCAGCCTTATGCTTCTGCGAGCTGACGTCGGTGGCAAATTTTAACACTTTCACAACCTGGCCGGCTTCATCAATGACGGGGTTGTAGGTGGCCTCAAGATAGATGGTCTCTCCCGATGCGGTCTTGCGCTCAAATTGCCCGCTTAAAAAAGTTCCTCCCTTTAAACTCTGCCAAAAATTTGGATTTTCTTGATAAAAATTATCGAAACAGAACATTCGGTGGTGTCGACCCTTGATATCGCTGAGGCGATAACCCATAGCACGGAGGAAATTCTCATTTGCATGCAGGATGTCACCGTTAGGTGTGAACTCGATCTCCGCCATCGAGCGGGAGATGGCTGCATGGACGGCTCTTAGTGAGAGTAACTCGTTTTCTCTCTGAGTGACATCTGAGCCAATCTTAATGATTTCAATAACTTTTCCATCTTGATTTTGAACTGGAATATAAGTAGCCTCAATCAATACTAAGTTACCGTCTTTGCGCAGCCGCCTAAATAAACCTGATTGAAGATGGCCGTCAGCCAATTTCTGCCAGAAGCGCGAATAATCAGCTGTGTTAGCATAATTCTTTTCGCAGAAAATTCTGTGGTGCTGCCCTGCTATTTCTTCGAGTTTGTAACCAAGCATCTCTAGAAAGATATTGCTCGCATAGATTACGCTCCCGTCTGGCCTGAATCTGATTTCCGCGACATTTCGACTTATTGAATCAAGCTGCCGCTGTAGTTCTGAGAGCTTATTTTCTGTGTCCAGCAGTTGTTTGTTTTTATTGAAAAACATAATCATTACCTTTGTGCAAATAAAATAATACTTGGGGCCCAATTTATACTGTATCGGTTAGCGCAACCGCTTCTTGAGAGCATAGCTCTTTATAGTTGGAAAATTAGCGATTTGCAGCCATGTGTCATATTGAGCTATGCCCTAACTGGGCGTCAGGCCGGAACCTTGGGCAGTGTCAGAATAGGGCCGATTCCAGCATTTTCTGACGACTCGCCTGCAACCTCTAGGGCCTCAACCTGACAGGCCGCACGCTTAGCGTACGATTTTGTCCGTTTTCTCTATCGTCCCCTCCATGCCCGACGGACGGTCGCCGGCCCGCCCTGGTCGAAGGCCGCCCCACTCGGCCCGGCGAGGCCCGGCCAAGGTTGGACAGTTGCAGCGGCCAAAATCGCCCCCTGCGGCCTCCTGGGCGCGTTTCTGGTGCCAAGGTAGGCTTGCCCCCTGACTGACAGCTTCCGCGTTGTGTGGGCGATTCTGGAGGCTCTGACGCTGCTCCGGTTGCAGCGCTCCCGCCCCCTCTTTGGCGTTCAACCTGTCGTTTTCAGAAGACGGCTGCACTGAACGTCAGAAGCCGACTGCACTATAGCAGCGGAGGGGTTGGATCCATCAGGCAACGACGGGCTGCTGCCGGCCAATAGCCGACAATGACGACACTGGAAATCCCCGCCTGTGAGCGTCGGCTCAGGGCGGGACAGCGTCATCCAGCTACCTGCGCCACTGACTCAGCCTTGTCCAGCCGGCCGCGCCGCACGAACAGACTGACCAGCCGTTGACGGATCGCCACCTGGAGTTCCGCCAGTTGTTCCGGCGTGATGCGAATTTCACCCGCTCGACGAGCGCAACACCGGCGCCGCCTACGCCAAGAACCGGCGAATCGAACTCAAACTCACGAACCGCTGAGCGCCGCGTCACCGCGCTGCTGCGCCAGCCAGTCGCGCGGGGCGCAGCCCATGCGCACGCGGAAGGCGCGCGCCAGAGCGTTCGGGCTGCCGTAGCCGACGCGGTCGGCCACCACCGCCACCGGCCGCCCCTGCTTGAGCAGGGTGCAACTGACGTTCATCCGCCAGTCGGCCAGATAGTCGCCCGGCGTGACGCCCACCGCGTCCTTGAACGCGGCGGCGAAGCGCGCGCGTGACATGCCCGCCTTCGCCGCCAGCGCCTCGAGCGACCACGCGGTCTGCGGCGCATCGTGCATGGCGGTTATGGCGCGCGCGAGTTTCGGGTCGGCCAGGCCCGCCAGCAGTCCGGTGGCGCCAAGCCGCCCATCCATCAGATAACGCAGCAACTGGATCAGTAGCAACTCGCACAAGCGGTCGATGGCGGCCTGCCGACCGCACTGGTCGCGCTCGGCTTCGGCAAACAGCAACTCTAGCGTCGGCCCGAGGCCGGGCAAGTCCGCCAACGGAATCAGCAGCATCGACGGCAAGGCCATGGCCAACGGATTGCCCGTCGAAGCGCCCAGGTCGACCTCCGCACACAACCGCTCAGCGGTATCGCCGGGGGCGGCGACAAAACGATGCGACGCCACGCGCGGATAAAACAGCAGGCTCGGCTCGGTAACCAGCAGATCTTCATGCACGGGCGAACGCGCCGTAATCGGGCCGCGCCGCACCAGATGGATATAGCCATGCGGCGCCGCGTAATGATGCTGCCCACAGAAGGCGCCGCTGTGAAAAACGCGCGCCGAAAGCGAGTAGTGCCGGAGCAAGCCGGCCAGTCGATCCGCCATTCCACTCTCCATATAAGACGATAGGTTACGTATTTGATACTTTACGTGCCATATCGTACCAAACAAAGGGCGATCATGCCCACGTGCTCTTGCACCTCACCCACTACGGAGATAGACATGACCCAAATCGCCCCCCTGACCATCGACACCGCTGACGCCGCTACCGCTGCCACACTCAAGGCCGTCAAAGCCAAGCTTGGCATGGTGCCGAACCTGTTCGCCACGCTGGCCCACGCGCCGGCGGCGCTCAATGGCTACCTCGGCTTGTCCGAAACGCTGGGCACCGGCCGCCTGAATGCCTCCCAGCGCGAGATCGTTGCGCTCGCTGCCGGTCAAGCCAATCGCTGCCAGTATTGCCTGAGCGCACACACCCTGATCGGCAAAGGTGCCGGACTGTCGGCAGAGGCCATCGCCGCGGCCCGCACCGGCCAGGCGGCCAACGCACTTGACGATGCAATCGCCGGCTTTGCCCGCGCGCTGGTCGAGCAACGCGGCGTGGTGTCGGCCGACGCCATGGCCAACTACCGCCGCGCGGGGCTCGACGACGGCCTGATACTGGAAGTGATCGCCAACGTCGCGCTGAACACGCTCACCAACTACACCAACCACATCGCCGACACCACGGTGGATTTCCCCGTGGTCGCCGTCTGATCTCCATAGGCATATAAGGAGAACACGATGAAAATCGCACTCACCGGCGCTCTGCTCGCCAGCGCCCTCGTCCTGCCACTGGCCGTCACGGCCGGCGACTTTTCGCCCTATGTGGACAGCCAGGGCGGCATCAGCCGCCCCACAGACTTCCGCACAAACTTCGTCCACCTGGGCTCATATGCGGTGTTGGACGAAAAATCCGCCTCTCGCGGCTTGCACGATGTGTACACCGAAAAGGCCTCGGCCGAGCACTACCGCAAGACCGGCAAGTTCTTGGACGGCGCCACGCTGGTGAAAGAGATCCGCAAGCTCGAAACCAGCGCCATGACCACTGGCAACCCTGTGGTCTGGGGTTCCGATGCGGCCGTGTGGTTCGTGATGGTCAAGGACGCCAAAGGCCGTTTCGCCAGCAACCCCTTGTGGGGCGACGGCTGGGGCTGGGCGCTGTTCAAGGCCGACGCCCCCGCCAAGAATGTCGCCGTCAGCTACGAAGCCGACTGCATGGGCTGCCATGTGCCGGCGGCCAAGACCGACCGCGTATTCATCCAGGGCTATCCGACACTGACCCAGCACTGACTTGCTGCCGGGTTACGCTTCGCGCAGGATGGCACCTCCGTCCTGCGCGAGCCACCCTTTCCGGAAGCGCGCCATGCCGACACTCGACGCCTTTCTGACCGACGTCCGCGCCTGCACGCGCTGCGCACCGCATCTGCCACACGGCGTGCAGCCGGTCTTCCAGTTTCACCCGAGTGCGCCCATCCTCATCGCCGGCCAAGCACCGGGGGCCCGGGTCCATGCCTCAGGCGTGCCCTTCGACGACGCCAGCGGCGCGCGTCTGCGCGCCTGGCTGGGCGTGGACCGCGACACCTTCTACGACCCTACCCGCATCGCCATTCTGCCCATGGGCTTCTGTTATCCGGGCACCGGCAAAAGCGGTGACCTGCCGCTACGCCCGGAGTGCGCCCCCCGCCTGGCGCGAAGCCTTCATGCAGCGTTTCGAGCGCCTGTCGCTGGTCATCGTGCTGGGCAGCTACGCCATGGACTACCACCTCGGTACTGGCAAGACGCCGCTCACCCGGGTGGTCGAAGCCTGGCGCGAGCACTGGCCGCAAGCGTTCCCCCTGCCTCACCCTAGCCCGCGCAACAATCGCTGGCTGGTGCGCAACCCCTGGTTCCAACAAGACGTGCTGCCCGCGCTGCAAGCACGCGTCCAGGCAGTCCTCACCGCCAACCCCAAGGAAACCCCATGACCGACGACACCGCCGCCATTACCGAGCTGCTGCACAAGTACTACGACACCCTGGCCTGGGCGAACGGAGACAGGCACCGGCTTTGGAGCGATGAACGACGGCTTCAGGTGCGGTAGCTGACGCCTGGGACCTCAATCACCGTATGACCGGGTCGAAAGCGGTCCTTTCTCTGACAACATCGCCCTAGCCCGCACTCAACCCCCACAACACATCCAGCACATGTTGCGTAGGCCGCTCGACGTCCCCACCACGGTGGGCAATACCAAGTTGACGCCACAATAAGGGCTGTAATGGCCGCATGACGATCCTGGTATCGGGCAATGGCGTGGAGGCTTCATGCGGCAACAACGTCGCACCATAACCGGCCGCCACTAGGCTTTTGATCGCATCGTTGTAGTTCAGTTGAATACGCGGCGTGGGCTGCCGTCCATCACTGGCGAACCACTCCGAGGTCAAGCGCGAAAGCCGAGTAGTTTTGTCATTCAGAATTAATGGCTGGGCGGCCAGCCAACCGGGGGTCACAACATCCGGGCATTCCCAGCGAGCCGGCAAGAAGGCCATGACCGGGTCCCGCCGCCATGGCTCGATCCGCAATTCCTTCACCGGGGTCTGTGGCAGCGCGACCAGACCGATCTCCAAAGAGCCCTCGGCAAGCTTCTTCAAAGTTTCCTGCGACGTGAGCACCGCGACCTGCACATCGATAGCGGGATGGCGTTGGCCCAACGTCTCCAAAGCTTGCGGCATCAACTGTGCGATGGCCCCTGTGGAGGCACCCAGCCGCACACGCCCGGCCAAGCCCTGCACCTGACGCTCCACGTCCTCAAGCGCCTGCTCCGCATCCGCCAACAGGCGCCGCGCGCGCTCCACCAGCGTTTCTCCAATCGCCGAAGGCTGAATGCGCCCACGTGTGCGCGACAACAGCTTTCCGCCAACCCGCGACTCCAGGTCGGCAATATGCAAACTGACCGTGGGTGGCGCGAGGTGCAGCACACGGGCCGCCTCGGCAAACGAACCCAGGTCGGCAATGGCCACCAACGTGCGCAGACGGTCCAGGCTGATTTCGCGCATGAGTCACTCCTTGTTCAGAAAAGCTGAATTTCATCGTTTAGAAATTCAACTTTTCCTATCTTAGCCCCTCACTGAAGATTGGAACTCCTGATTTCCTATGTCCGAGAGCATTCCATGGCAAGTCCTCTTATATTCATCGACGGCGACCAAGGCACCACCGGGTTGCAAATCCATCAACGTCTACGCGACCGGACCGATCTGCGGCTTATCACGCTCAGCCCCGAACATCGCAAGGATCCGCAACGTCGCGCCGAAATCATCAACGCCTGCGACATCGCGATTCTCTGCTTGCCCGACCAAGCCGCACGCGACGCTGTAGCGAGCATCGAAAACCCCGCCGTTCGGGTGATCGATGCGAGTTCGGCGCACCGCACCCATCCAGACTGGACCTATGGTTTCGCGGAGATGAACTCGCAGCAGGCCCAACGCATCGCCACGGCACGGCGGGTCAGCAATCCCGGTTGCTATCCCACGGGGGCGATAGGGCTGCTGCGCCCATTGCTGGAGGCCGGGTTGCTGCCCAGGGACTATCCGACGAACATTCATGCTGTGTCGGGCTATTCCGGAAAAGGGCGCGTTGGCGTGCAAGAGCATGAGGGAGAGGGCGCATCACAGGCGCCCGCGTTTCAGGTTTATGGTCTGGGGCTGGCACACAAACATATTCCGGAGATTCAGCAGCAAAGCGGTCTGATGGAGCGGCCGATGTTTGTGCCGGCTTATGGGGCTTTTCGGCAGGGGATCGTGCTGACCATACCGTTGCAACTTCGCTTGTTGGCGCCGGGCGTGGATGCGGTGCGGTTGCATGCGTGTCTTATGCAGCACTACGTCGATGCGGACCATGTACAGGTGATGTCGATGCAGGAGGCCAAAGGGTTGACGTGCCTTGATCCTCAGGCGCTTAACGGGACTGATAGTTTGCGATTGGTGGTGTGTGAAAATGATGAGACGGGGCAGGTTTTGTTGGCTGCGGTGTTTGACAATCTTGGGAAGGGAGCCGCTGGAGCGGCGGTGCAGAATCTGGATTTGATGGTTGCAGGAACATGACTCCGACTACCCACTGGCTCTAGAGTCTATGGCTCGAATTTTCGAGCGGTTGTTTCCTCTCTGTTTATGGCCTGGCATCGACGGCATTAAACGAGTCGAAAACAGAATCTACGCGTGTCAGCAGTTTGCAATCCAGTCAGGCTTTGAAGTTAAACGGTCGTCCACGACAGGCAGCAATCGGCCAACAGCGGCCGTTTTAGAGTAGGGAAAATAAATCCCCTTTTCTGCTGTCTACGCTTCGCAGCGCCGGTTACCCGGTCACCACGCAAGACTCGCTTCCGGTCGGTGGCTAACCTTTACCGGGCGGGGGTCATACCCGCTGGGTTTCTTACGCCATTTCGTGACGGCTTGCGCCGTCATTCCCAGGCGACCAAGCTTTGCCTGGCGCACATAAATCAGTCCCCTTTTTCTCTTTGCGCAGCAATGGCGTCGATCCTTCGCGCCTGCAAACCTTTGGTGCAGGCTCCAGCTCGCCCATTGCCCCCAACGACACCGCCGAGGGTCGCGCCCAAAATCGCCGCGTTGAAATCAAACTGGTGCCCCGTAGCGGCGCTGTAGCTCAAGGGTAATGGTGCCTTGGTGCTCTTTTCGTCGGATGCCCAGCTATCTTTTAATGGGTTACGGGCGATTTGCAGTGGGCTCCAAAACCTGGCCTCAGGAGGTGCAAGCTCCCGTGGCACCGGCTTTGGACTGGGCAGACCAATACGCCGGCCCATAAGCCCATAAGGATCCCGGCCTCGGCCGGGTTCTTTATGCCCGCTTCGCGGGCTTGAGCCCAGAAGGGAGCGGCGTGCGCCGGATTCGCATCTGCCAGCCAGTACGCAGCCCGTTTGGAACTCAGTTGATCCGTCTTTTTCAACGGTTTAACAGCCAAATCAATACGTTCACAAGTACACTCGCCACCCTAGGGATGGTGAAGCATCCACGAGCGGTACTAGAATTTTCAGCTTTTCGGTGCCGCCGCACGAATTCAAGGGGCAAGCATGGATTACGAACAACTGCCGAGGGCCGCCTTGGTCCGTATGCTGCAGGAGCATGATGCGGCGCTTGCCGATGCTGGCAAGAATGGCATCGTTATGAGTTACACCGGGCGGGCTGCTCCCTGGCAGATCATCCGCCAGGTCAAGCCGAAGCTGCATCGTATTATCAAGAAAGTATCCTTTGGAGAGGAAACCGCCCAGTCAGAGAATGAGATCTGGGACGGTGAAAACCTTTCTGCGATGGTCACGCTCTATAAATATCGTGGTCAAGTTGATCTTGTAGTAACAGACCCGCCGTACAACACCGGCGAGGACTTCCGCTATAACGACAAGTGGGACAAGGATCCAAACGATCCAGATCTCGGCGATGTAGTTCCTAAAGATGATGGGTCCAAGCACAGCAAATGGTTGCGCTTCATGACACCCAGAATCTGGATGATGCGTGAGATGCTAACCCCAGGCGGGGTTATGGCTATCTGTATTGATCATAGGGAACTATTTAGACTTGGCATGCTCATGGACGAAATCTTCGGCGAAGAGAATCGCATTGGCATAATCAATTGGCAGAAAAGCTATTCACCTCGCAGTGATAATAAGGGGGCGGCGGCGAAAACTGAGTGCAACACCTGACCTTTCCGGTACGGTGCTGTCCCTATGTCTTATTCCGAACTCAGCGTTGAAGAGCGCGCCACCATTCAAATCGGTCATGCCCAAGGTTTCAGCCTGCGCGGGATTGCCTGCTTGATCAACCGATCCCCTTCGACCATCAGCCGGGAGCTGCGCCGCAATCGAGATGCCTGTGGCGGCTACTCGGCCCGCGTGGCCCAGCAGCAGATGCAGGCCCGCCGTCAGGTGTGTCGACCGAAGCAAAAGCTGTTGCCGGGTAGCGAGCGCTTCGAATTGGTGGCGCATATGCTGCGTGAGCGTTTGTCTCCCGAGCAGATTGCCGGCAAGCTGCGCAGCATGAATATTCCCAGCCTCAGAGATGCCTACGTCTGTCGCGAGACGATCTATAACGCGATCTATGCCTTGCCAGTCGGCGAGCTGCGTAAAGAGCTGATCATCTGCCTGCGCCAAAGCAAGACGATGCGCAGGCCGCGCTCTGGCGGCGTGGATCGGCGCGGTCAGATCCCTGAGAGGGTCAGTATTCATGTACGTCCGCCGGAGATCGAAGACCGACTGATGCCAGGGCATTGGGAAGGCGACCTGATCAAGGGCAAGGCCAACGCCTCGTCTGTAGGTACGCTGGTGGAGCGCACCAGTGGCTACCTGATGCTGGTGAAGATGAACGACGCGACGGCGACCTCGGCGATGGAAGGCTTCAGTGCAGCGCTCAATGGCATGCCGCTGGCGATGCGCAAGAGCATGACCTACGACCAGGGCCGAGAAATGGCGCGGCATGCTGAAATCACCCAGCAGACCGGGGTGGCGATTTACTTCTGCGACCCGCACAGCCCTTGGCAGCGCGGCAGTAACGAAAACATCAATGGCCTGATCCGCCAGTACCTGCCCAAAGGCACGGACTTGTCGGTGCATAGCCAGGAGGAACTGGATGCCATCGCACTGCAACTGAACATGCGCCCCCGTAAGCGCTTCGACTTCAAGTGTCCGATCGAGGTTATGGACGAGGTGATGCAGGAAGCTATGGCTATGCGGCATGATGCTCCAGCTTCAATTCAATAACCGTGTTGCACTCAGCTCCTGTAACCGCCCACTTTAATGTCAGGAAGCTTAAGCTCTGTTAGTGTTTTGGCTATTCTCTCTCCTCTTGGAAGACTGGTTGAAAGAGCCAGGAATATTTCCAATAACCCATTAAGTCAATCCCTCTACACTGGGCGCACCGATGAGTTTGGCCAAATAGAGTTTGCTTTACGAATGATGCAAGCTGAAACAGGCGCCATAGTAGGTCGCATAGGTGATGCATCAAATCGGCTTAGCGAACACACCCGAGGCCTACTAAAGGATATTGAGTCAAGCAATGTACTTACAGTTGAGCAGCAGGCAGAGACAGATCAAATAGCAACGGCAGTAAACCAAATGGCGGCAAGCATTCAAGAGGTTGCGAGCAATGCACAGCATGCTGCAGATGCGGCCGGAAGAGCAGACACTGAGACGGCATCTGGCCAGCGTCTGGTAGCCCACACAAGCCAGTCAATCACTGCCCTTGAAGGTGAAATTAGGCAAGCCGCTCAGGTTATTCATGAGCTTGAAGGTCAAAGTAACGAGATATCAAAAGTTCTTGACGTTATACGAGGGATCGCCGAGCAAACGAATTTGTTGGCACTCAACGCAGCAATTGAGGCCGCGCGTGCTGGTGAGCAGGGGCGTGGTTTTGCTGTTGTCGCCGATGAGGTTCGCAGTCTTGCTGCTCGCACACAGCAATCGACAACGGATATTCAAAGCATGATCAGCGCTCTACAAGAGCGAGCGCAATCCGCTGTTACAGTCATGGAGCAAAGTAGTCGGCAAGCGCACACGAGTGTAGCTCACGCAGAGGAAGCAGCTACAGCTCTTGATGGAATTGGCCAACGCGTTAACGAAATTACCGACATGAACGCGCAAATAGCGACTGCGGTCGAGCAGCAGGGAGCAGTAAGTGAAGACATAAACCGCAGTATTATCAATATACGCGATGCTGCTGATACCAATGTACAGACCGGGCAGAATAATTTGCAAAGTGCGAAATCTGTCGCTCAGTTAACTAGCGCTCTGAGCGAACTGGCAAAACAGTTTTGGGAAAAACGAGGATAACGCTTTTCAGTATCTCGACAGGGATAACTTACTTTACCATCGGTTATCCCTTTTAGCCGCACAAATTTTAGCCATGGCTTTTCAGGAAGTCAGGGCTATCAGAATGGCCTTAGAAAGCCTAGTCAAAGAGCTGTCACGAGAACACCGTTAGCTTAGCGTACGATTTTTTCCGAATTCTGCGGTTCCCCCGAGATGGGCCTGGACACGGGTGATAGATGCTGAATTAAGCCGTGTGACGGCAGGCTGTGCTGGGCTGCACGTCGGCATGGGCGTGCGTGGTCAGGACGCAAAAACACACTTGCCCGCAATGGCGGGCAAGTGTGTTTGCAGAGGGGGAGTGCGTTGTTGGTTATTGTTTGTTGCGACCGGCAATCACCACCAGGATCAGCGACGCCAGGATCAGGATCGAACTGATAGCGGCAATGGTCGGATCGATCTCGTCGCGCAGCGCCGTGAACATGCGCTTGGTCAGAGTCTGGTTGTCGCCGCCGGAGATGAACAGCGCCACCACAGTTTCATCCAGCGAGGTGATGAAGGCGAACAGTGTCGCCGAGACCACACTGGGCTTGATCTGCGGCAGGGTCACGGCCATGAAGGCGCGAAAGCGGTTCATGCCCAGGCTGCGCGCCACCATTTCCTGGGACATGTCGAAGTTACGCAGACCGGCCAGCAGCGCGATGATCACGTAGGGCAAGGCGAGCATGATGTGCGCCAGCACCAGGCCGGTCAGCGTGCTGATCAGGCCGACCCGGGCGTAAACGAAGAACACGCCGGCGGCGATCAGGATGATGGGCACCATCATCGGCAGCAGCAGGATGATCTGCAGCGTACGCACCACCTTCAGGCTGGAGTTGTTGATGGCGTAGGCGGCCGCCATACCAATCGGCAGGCTGATGGCCATGGTGAAAAATGCCGTGATCAGACTGACCCGCGCCGCCGACATCCACTCCACGCTGTTGAAGAACGCCTCGTACCAGTGGAAGGACCATTGCTTGGGAGGGAATTGCAGGAAGCGCGCCTCGGAGAACGACATGGGTACCACGATCAGCACCGGGATGATCAGGTATAGCAGGATCGCCGCGACCAGCACCGTGAACAGCACGTGGGACAGGCGAAGGTGACGCAGGTTGGCAAGCAGGTTCATTTAGCGCGCTCCCAGGATGCGTTCGATGGGGATGAAGCGATTGATGCCCCAGAAGATCAGGAACACCACAAACAGCAGCACCAGGCCGACTGCGCTGGCTGCGCCCCAGGCGTGATAGAGCTCGACGTTGCGTTGCACCAGCATCGACACCAGGATCGTGCGGCCACCGCCGAGCAGTTCCGGGGTGATGAAGAAGCCTAGGCAGATGACGAACACCAGGATGGAACCGGCCATGACCCCCGGCGCTGCCATCGGCAGGAAGACCCGGCGGAAGGTGTAGAAGGGTTTGGCGCCAAGGCTCTCGGACGCTTGCATGAGGTCCTGGGGGATTTTTTTCATCACCGAATACAGCGGCAGGACCATAAAGGGCAGCATGACGTGCAGGGTGCCGATTACCGTGCCAGTGGTGTTGTGCATCAGCGTCAGGGGTTGGTCGATGATGCCAAGGTCCATCAGCGTCTGATTGACCAGTCCGCGGCGTTGCAGGAGCACCAGCCAGGCATAGGCCCGCACCAGCACGCTGGTCCAGAACGGCAGGATCACGCAGATCAGAATCAGGTTGGCCCAGAAACCCTGCAGGCGCGAAGCGGCGTAGGCAATGGGGAAGCCCATGACGATCGACAGGATCGTCACCAGGAAACTGATCTTGAAGGTCAGGGCGAAGGTGTCCCAGTAAATGCTTTCCTGGAAAATCCGGATGTAGTTGGCCAGGGAAAACCCTTCCTCGGTCTGGACCGACTGAAAGGCCAGCCAGCACAGCGGCATGATCAACAGCACCACGACCATGACCAGCGCCGGGGTGAGCAGCAACAGCATGGAGGTGTGCTCCTTGCGTTCTTCACGGGCCAGGGCGTCTTCGCTGGTCATGGGCGGCTGGTGCTGCTGGTCGCTGGAGTCGGGCATGGATTTGGCGAGATAGGCGTTGGACATGATGACCTCTCGTCACTGCGCAGTGCTGGAGGGTATCCAGCACTGACGGGTAGCGCTGGCGGTGGCAGTCGTCCTGGCGGACAGCAGGGTGCGGTGCTCGGGTAATGTCATGTGAAGAACTCCCAATGGTGGGCAGGTACTTGAGGCGAGCGCGAGTTGTCTGCACAGGTCACTCTGCGGGACCCTCAGGCCTAATGTACCGGGATGCCAACGAATGAAGTGGACGCAATTGACCGGTGCGCAAGCGCTTTATGTCGAAATCGCGGGGGTAGACGGCATGTCCTGCGCCGAGGCCTCTGGCCTGCGGCGCAGCAACGGCCGATGGCTATTTTTTCTGGACGAAGGACAACCAGCGTTCTTCGGCCTTGACCCCGGCTTCGGAGGCCCACCATTGCGCCGAGAGCAGGGCCTGGCGCGAGATGTTGCCGGGTGCGGAAGGCAGCTTGGCCTCGCGCTCGGCCGGGATTACCCCGGTCTTGAAGGCTTCGGGGTTGAGCGGGCCGTAGTCGATGATCATCGGCAACGCCGCTTGCAGTTTGGCATCGATGGCCTCGTTGACGAATTTCATGGCGGCCACCTTGTGCGGCGAGCCTTTGAGGACGCACAACGAGTTGGTTTCCAGCACACCCTGGTTGTAGTCGAATGCCACGGGTGCGCCGGCGGCCTGTACGGCGGTGATACGGCCGTTCCAGGCCTGGATCATGTCCACTTCGCCGTCGCTGATCAGCTGCGCCGACTGCCCGCCGGACGTCCACCAGGTGGCGATGTCGGGCTTGATCTGCTCAAGCTTGCGGAAGGCGCGATCGACGTCCAGCGGATAGAGCTTGTCCATCGGCACGCCATCGGCCAGCAGCGCGATTTCCAGGGTTGGACGTGGCAGGTTACGTAGGGAGCGCTGGCCCGGGTATTTTTTGGTGTCCCAGAAGTCGGCCCAGGTCTTGGGTACGTCCGCGCCTTTGAACGCGTCCGTGCGATACGCCAGCACCGTGGAGTAGCTGATGTAGCCGACGCTGTATTCGTCCTTGAGGCTGTCGGGTATTTGCGCGGCATTGGGAATCAGCGCAAGGTCGAGCTTCTCGAACAGCCCTTCGGCTTCGCCACGGATGCAGTCGCCAGTGGGCAGGTCCACCACGTCCCAGGTGACCTTGCCGCTCTCGACCTGGGTCTTGATGATCGGGTAGGCCTTGGGCGAGCTGTCCTGTTTGAGCGTCAGACCGAGCTTTTTCGCCGCAGGCTCCAGGATCGCCTTGCTCTGGGCTTCCTGATAAGCACCGCCCTGGGATACGAACGTGATGTCCTCGGCCATGGCCTGGGTGGCGCTACCGATGAACAGGGCCAGACTCGCGAGTTGGAAAGCTGTAGTGCGCAATGTGCTCATGGAAAGACTCCGAATGGTTGGCAGATTTTCTTGGGCGAGCTGTAGGTTTTGTTGTCGGTCGCTCTGCGGGACCATGGAGGTCTAATGTACCGGCTTGTCCGTGAACGAAGCGGCTACAAATGCGCGGATGAAAAGTGGTTTATTGCGAAAATGCGAACGGGCACAGTATTTCGTGCGTCGGGTGCGGGCTTGCGCGCCTGTCGCGAGCAGCCCCGAAGCCCCCGGTAGGAGCGAGCATGCTCGCGATGGCGGTGTGTTGGGTGAGTCATAGCCAAGTCATTCAGCCCACCGTCATCCGCCTCACCACGCGCCGAATCATCGGCGCCGCCAGCACCACCACCGGCAACATCGATACCCACGACAGCGCCCACGCGTTCAACCAGCGGCCGGCAAAGGCCAGGTCGAGCGCATGGGGTGTGGTGGCGATGGCGGCCGCGACCGCGCAGGTCAGGCCGGATTGAACGACGCCGAAAACGAAATGCTCATAACGGGCGGGGATTTTCATCGGGGGTTCTCGAGAAAGAGCGGGGGGGCGCGATGCCCGGCCGCTCGGGCACGATCAAGCCGGTTGCAGTTGCGCGATAGTCTCTTCGGTGGTCCACAGCCCGTGGGCGAGGAAGCGGTAATTGATGATGGCCGCCAGGTAGCCGTCGCCATCCGGCAGGCGCGGGCCGGCGGTGGCGTCGCGTACCACGACTATTTCAAAGCCCTGTTCGAGCAGTTCGCGCAGGTGTGATTCCACGCAAAGGTTGGCCGCCATGCCGGCGAGGATGATCTGCGACACGCCTTTCTTGCGCAATTGCAGCGCCAGGTCGTTGGTTTCCGGGCCGTAGACCTTGTGCGGCGAGGCGATGATGGTCTCGCCGTCGAGAATGTACGGCTTGTAGATCTCGAGGAAATCGGCGCCGGAGCCTTCGAAGTTTTCCAGGGTGTTCGGTCCCTTGCGATCGAACATGCAGATGCTGTGCATGACCTTTTCCAGCGGACCGCCAAAATGCCAGTCGTGGTCGTGCGGGTAGTAATAGTGTGGCGACACGGCCACGGGCAGGTCGTGAGCCTTGAAGGCCTTGAACAGTTTTTCCAGGTTTTCGACGGTGTTGTTCTCGACGATGCTCTCACCGAACACCGCCCAACTGGCGCCGGCAGGGCTGAGGAAGTCGTTCTGTGGGTCGATGACCACCAGGGCGGCTTTGCTCAGGTCGAGCTTGAAACCAGTGGCAGGCAGTGCGGGTTCGGCGGGGTCGGCGTACAGATGGCTCATGACGATTTACCTCTTGGGTGCTTGCGTGGATGAGACGTGAATGTTGCTTTATATAAATGACCAGTCGTCTTATTAATGAGGAAAAAAAACTCACTCCAATAGCCGAGGCAAGACCATCGATACGAAACGCTGCAGAGGTGCACCGTCGCGCAGGACCTTGCCGCGCATGACCGCACCTTCCCAGCCTTCGACGATGACACTGGCCAGCGCTTCGGCGTCGTGAGTTTCAGAGAGTTCGCGGCGCTGCTGCGCTTCACGCAGGCAGCTCGCGAGCAAACCTTCCCAGCGCGCCAGCACATCGGCCAGACGCTTGCGGGTTTGTTCGCTGCCATTGGACATTTCCAGGGACAGGTTGCCAATCAGGCAACCCAGGCTGTATTCATGCTCGCCGTGCTCGAGCACCAGGGCCTGGAAGAACTGGCCGATGCGCTCCAGCGGCTTGACCCGGGCGTCGTAGAAGATCGGCCCGTGGCGGGTTTCGATCGAGGTCCAGTATTCCTCGAGGATCTCTGCCGCGAAGTCTTCCTTGCTGGCGAAGTAGTTGTAGAAAGAGCCCTTGGGAATCTCGGCAGCGGCGGTGATGTCCTGGACGCCGCAGCCGTTGAAGCCACGGTTGTGAACCACCTGGCGGCCAATCGACAGCAAACGGGATCTGACTTCGAGGTTGACCGGGCGAGCCATGACAGAGACATCCAGTGATGAGAAAGTTTTAATAAACTAACTGGTCATCTATGTTTCGTCAACAGTCGAATTGACTGCCAATCAGTCCGCCTGCGCCATCTCGATGTACTCGAGCATCTTCTCGTTGCCATCGAGAATGTCACGGCAGATGGCCGCCCGTGCCGCCGCGCCATCGCGGCGCTTGAGTGCGTCGAGCACTTCCCAGTGATGGTCGATGGCCATGCGCTCGTTGAAGTTGCCATAGGCACGGGCGATCAGTGGGCCGGTGCGCATCCACAGGCTATCGAGCAAACCCGCCAGCACCGGCATGCGCGCGATGGTGGTCAGCGCGTAGTGAAATTGCTGATTGCACTTGAGAGCGGCTTGCAAGTCCTGGGCGTTGATCGCGGCGATGTTGTTTTCGATGCAGGCTTGCAGGTCTGCGAGTTCGCTGTCGGTCACCAGCGCGGCGGCCGTCTCCGCAGCCAGGCCTTCAAGCGCCAGGCGGATGCTGCGGATCTCGCCGTATTGCGCGGCGGTGAGGATGGGTACGCGGATGTCACGCGGGGTCTTGAGGATCAGCGCCTGTTCCTTGGCCAGTTGCAGGATCGCGTCGCGCACCGGTGTGACGCTGGTGCCCAGTTGTTCGGCCAGGTCGCGGATGCGCAGGCGGTCATCGGGCTGGAAACGCCCGGTGATCAGTGCCTCGCGCAGCAACTCGTAGATGCCACTGCCCAGGTAAGAGTGATTGAGGGTTTGAATAGGGTAGGGGTTGCTCATTGATCGCTCATCTGCGGCGGATGCCCGGCCCGAATGATGGAAGTTTCCGGCCGGGATTTCCAGATTATTTCAGACGTGCTGACCACCGTTGACATGAATCTCCGAACCGTTGATGTACGACGCGCCTCGGGTGCAGAGGAAATGCACCAGGGATGCGACTTCTTCCGGCTTGCCCAAGCGGTGCATGGGGATCTGCTGATCGACGATCAGTTCGGTCCCGGCAGACAGGATCGACGTCTCGATCTCACCCGGTGCAATCGCATTGACCCGCACACCGTGTGGCCCGAAATCATGGGCCATTTCCCGCGTCAGTGCGGCCAGTGCAGCTTTCGAGCAGGCGTAGGCGACCCCGGCAAACGGGTGCACCCTGGAACCTGCAATCGAGGTGACGTTGATCACCGAGCCTTGCGCCGCCTTGAGCTCATCGAACAGCCCTTGGGCCAGTAACGCCGTGGAAAACAGGTTGACGTTGAACACGCTGAGCCAGGTGGCGTAATCGGATTCCAGCACGCCCAATCGTGCGCCGGCTTCGCCTTTGGGTGAAATGCCGGCGTTGTTCACCAGGGCATCGAGGCGTCCGCCGAGTTTCTCCCGGATCAATGGCAGGCTGCGGCGCACTTCGTCGATGTCTTCCAGGTCCAGGTGGATGTGGTTCAACTCGCCTTCAGCCCAGGGGCAGCCTTCGGTCCAGTTCTGTCGCGAGGCCGTAAACACGCGCCAGCCCGCAGCGTTGAAGTGCTTCACCGTGGCATGGCCGATGCCACGGCTCGCACCGGTGAGGAGGAGGGTTCGTTGCTCGGTCATGCAGGCGCTCCTGAGGAAGGGGTGGAGTGGTGAGACTATACCAGTAAAAATTATGATGCATCATATTCTAAATATGTTACTAATGAGCTGCGCCTCGGAATCATCGCCGTGCGCCGGCCACCAGGTGCAAGACACCCGGCGCTGACCGAAATATTGCTGCCAAAAACAAAAAAACCACCTGCCATCCCTTAGCTGCCGCTCACGCACGTAGCGAATTCGGAGAGACGCATGAACAGCAAAATCGCAACTGTACTGATGCTTGGAATGCTTGCCGGCCCTTTGAGCGCCGCTGAAAAACTGACCGTGGTGTCCTTCGGCGGCAACAACCGCCAGGCCCAGGAAAAAGCCTTCTAGGGGTTTGGGGAGCAATGGAACCAAAAACCAACGTAAGCCTTACCACCTCCGCTCAGAGCCTTCTTCCTAGGCAATTCCCTCGATTGA
>NZ_MPOR01000061.1:0-23703 GCF_001896155.1 Pseudomonas sp. FSL W5-0203 | reverse complement strand
ATCAATTACCTGGTGGGTGCCTGGTTTCACCACGGCGAGGGTGACGGTTTCGATGAGGCCGCCACTGCCCATGGGGCCGTACACGCTGCAAGCTTCGGCACGCAGGTTATCCCAGTCATAGACTTCGGCCCGAACCCCCCAGGCGGTACGGCTGAAGGGTCTGAGGCCGTCGTGGTGGAAGCGGTAGACATAGACTTTGCGTCGGAAGCGGTTGAAGCGGATGGGTTCGTCGCGGGGGGCTTCGACGTCCATGCGCCAGAAGAATACGCCTACCCATAGAGGGACGATAAACGCGATGAAGCCAAAGAAGTTAAATACAAAAGAAGGCACAGCTCCAGTTGTTATAAAAAGGGTAATCCAAGTGAAGGGAGGAATGAGAGAGAACAAAAAAAGAGTCATCGCCCCCCAAGCAGCAACACCCCTAATTCGGAAGGTCCCACTTGCCAACTCAAGATATATATCGTCAACATGATTGGGCGGATTCGATAGTACGGGAGGATATGGTTCATTGGAGGGCGACTCGTTTGGTCCCGGCAGATCGTGCTTCCAGCCAGGAGCAGGTTTGTCGAGTAAAGGTGTTGTGAATAGCATTGGAGTAGTTCCAGTTGGGGTTGAGAGCTGTTTTTTTTACCTTCGCTTCAAGCGGGCAGCAGACAACCAATAAGCAGGCACACTGTGGCTGATCGCCAGCGATGGTCGCCATGGGAAAAGTAGGCAAATGCCCATGCCAAATTCACCCAAGGCTGTGGTTTACAAGCTATCCATCAAGATGAGCTCGGCGTAGGCGTCGTAAATGTCGCGATCGGGCCAGTAGGTTACCGACAAGGTCGCCGCTTCAATGTTGTGCCGACGGCGGTCGGGCAACAGCACAACCGCGCCTTTGATGTCGTTGACCTGCGAGGTACGGGCATCGGCCAACGAGACGGTGCGAACTTCCTGCGTGGGCAGGGTGCTGTCGGCCCGGTAGTCAGGCTTGTTCGGACGTTTGGGCACAGCCAGCGCCGCTCGGCGTTCGCTGGCGGCGGTTGCCAGGGTGGGGGGATTCAACTCGCCTTCGGCCAGCACTTCGCCGCCGGTGTACTCGTTGGCCGAGCCATCGCCGTGACGATGAACCGTCAGTGACCAGCGATAGGCCGACCGGGTGGCGTCGAAGAACGGCAGAACCAGGCGATATTCGAGGTGCTGTTCATGGACCTGCGCGCCCACGCTGCCCATTGGCCCCCCCCAGCCGTGTGAGCTGCTATCGACGATTCGCAAGCGAAAATTGACTCCAGCTTCAACACCTATGGTCGCCGCATTGAGTTCGGCGATAGCGATGTTGGCGTGTTCTGGTTTGTTCCAATGAACAGGTGGAACTTCGTTGTGCATTCCAAAGAAACAACGGCGAGCCCAGCGGTCTAGGGGTGTAGACTCTTCCCTTTCGGCCCATTTGTACAAGCCATATCCTGCTAGCCCGAGAAGTATGGCTATCCCGAGTGGGCCTAACAGCGCTGTACTTCCTGAGACTGCAGCCACAGTGCCTATTACCCCAGCAGCACCTGAAACTCCGGTAGAAAGCGCATACAAACCTGCCGCCGAGGTATCACCCGCTTTGGAGGTACGATTAGCAGCAAACCCCGCTCGCGTCGCGTCGTACAATCCCGCCACAGCACCAATACTCCCCCCGGCCCGTACGAATACGTTGCCCATCCGTGCAGTCGCTGTTGCGTTAGTCATCGCCCGGGTAGACAAGCTGCTGACCTGTTGCACCCGTTTCGCCCCCTTTTCCAGTGCAATGCCTACAATTTCCACCCCTCCACCCAACACCCCCAAACTACTGCCATACACCGCCAACCTGGCCTCAACGGCCTTTTCGCCCATGGCTTTCTCCGCTTCCTTGAGACTTTTGTTCAGCGAGTCGCTAAGCAGGTACATCCCGCCCATCGCCATCAATAACTCGCTACTGCCGACCGCGCCACGCAGCCCGGTAAAGCCGGTGCGAACCCATCCAGCCGCCAGGTATGAGGACACCTTGACCCCCTGCAGCACCTTGCGCGCCTGCGGGTCCAGGGTGCCAACCCCGACTGCGATTTCGACTAGCGCAGCGTGGGCACCTTTGCCCAGCTGATCCACGCCGAGGTTGGCCTGGCGCATCAGGCTGTCCTGCAGCTCGGTGACCTGGCCTTCCACCCAGACGCTGAGGGTCACGCTGAGGTTGGCTATTTTGGGGTCCAGCACCGCCAGGCTGAGCAGGCCGCCCTGAATCAACGGGCGCACCTGTTTGCGCACCTTGCGGGCCTCTTCGTCGGTTTTGCCCAACTCGTCCTTGAGGCCTTCCCAAGTGCGGTCGATGGCATCCGCGGCCTTGCGTTGCAGGTTGCGCAGGTGCTCGCATTGCAGGGCGTAGTATTCACCGAGCTTCATCTTCACCTTGAGTTCGGTCAGATGAATACCGTTGTAGAGCAGTTGGCTGGCACTATTGAGACGCGAAACCGCCCGCCCCACGCCAGGGCCGAGTGACGGTTGCAAGCGGGCGGCAGCGGCATTGAGGGCGCCGAGAAGCTGCGCCATGGCATGCTGTAGACGGGGGCGGACATGCTGCTTGAAGTCGTCGTTGGCGATGAGCTTGGTGATGGCGGAGTAGAGCTTTTCGCTGTCGTTCCAGTCGCCATCACCTGTTGCATTGAAACTGGGCAACAGATCGGCCAGCAAGCCTTTGTCACGCAAGAGAAGGGCGCGGTAGATCGGGCTCTGTGGGTCGTTCAGCCATTCACTCCACAGGGAGGCGGTATGGCCGTTATCTTGAGTCGCGGGCGCTTCACTGATACCACCTTCAAGGCACAGCGCCATGGTCTGGCTGTAGGCCCGTCCTGATGGGCGGTCATTACCGTCGTAGTCATTTTGCTCGACACACACGAACAGGCTGGAGCGGCACGCTGCCGCGTAGGCGTGTGCGCTTTGGTCGATATAACGCTGATAGTTGGCCCACTCCTGCTCATACAGTTGGTGAAACAGGGCGCGGCTCTGTTCATCGTAGCGCTCTTCCAGTTTCTGGTTGTGGGCGAGTGTGCGTTTCTGGACGATCCGCTCGCGTTGCTGCTCAGGGCTGGAAAATACCGGAGGGCCATCGCCGGTCATGGGCTCGACAGACGCCGCTAGGGGCGTCTGGCCTTCTGCCTGTTCGCGATGAACTTCGCGAATGGCGAGCAATAACTGAGAGGTCTGGTAGCGATAAGCCCGGTCCGGGTCGTTCATCCAGGCCTGGCGCTGCTGCACCCAGCGGTTGCGCGTGTCGTTGAGTTCCTGCACCAGGCCAATGATGTCATCCAGTACAAACGCGAGGACGCCTTGTTGGAGCTTGTGCTGTGGGATGGCGCTGCGCAGGAAGCCCTTCAGCGCGCCCAGGCGATGGGCGCGGCTATGGAAACCGTGCACGCTGTCGAATCTTGGCGCTGCCTCTTGCGGGGGATGCTCATAAAAACGCCAGTCGGGTTCGGTAGGGATGGGCAATGGGCTTGTCGGGTGGTGCTGGTATTCGTAAACCTGCTTGTCCACCTGCAGGTTTTCATCGGTCATGGCCAGGCCAACGCTGGCGGGGTTGTCGCGTGCGCTGGCGAGGTCGAGTGTCTGGAACCGCTCTGAAGCCTGACCGGCCTTGTAGGCGTCCAGCACGCTGGCGGGCCACGGGTCATTGGCAAAGGCCAGCCACGCTTGGGTATGTTTGTCCGTGTCGATGTTGAGGAACGAGGCCGGGCAGTCGTGGTTGGCCGCGACGCACGCATCGGACAGCGGGGTCTCGTTGGCGGGCGGCGGTGCGTAGGGGTTGAATTGACGTAGATAACCGTCCGGGCTGATCTGGTAAGCCTGCCAGATTTTGCGATCGAGCAAGACATACAGGTAGCCGGCGCGCAAGGTGCGCAAGCCCAGGCGCGTATCGATATGCACGGTATCCGGACGCACTGGCTCATTCGGTGAGCGCGGCACCAGTGCGTGACGCAATGGCAGGATGGGCAACCCTTTACGTTGGCAGGCTTTGCATTGATCGTTTGAAACGGCGGTTTCGGCTATAACGATCCCCAGTTGTGTGCCCAAGGTCATTGAGGTGCTCCGGCATAGGTCAGGTCCGACACTGCCCTTTGCAAGGCGATGTCGTTGTAGGGGACCAGCAGTTGGCTGAGCGGCGCTTGCCCCTGAACCGCTTGTTCAATCACGGCGCGAACGCCGGCGTGTTGGTGCAACTGCGGATGCAGCATCAGGCGATGCAAGGCGAGTGTCAGGATGTCGTCCTGGCGGCTAAGCCCAAGCTCACGGGCTTGCTGGATATGGATATAGGCTTTTGCCGCCGCTTGGGGCGGCAGCGCAGTAGGGCCGCTCCAGCGAGCCGGGGCATACGCCAGCGGCAAGTTGAGCGCGCGACGCCAACAGTTCAGCAAGGCTGCAACCATGGGCGCGTCCTGCTGTACCGCCGTCGTGTAGGGGCCCGGAACGCTACTACGTTCGGGCCCGCCCACCAATACGCTGCCGGCACCGCTGCTGGTGGGCATGAACCAGCGTCGAATGGGCCACCAGGGCCCCTCATTGTTGCCAAAAGTGCCAGCCAACAACTCCAGCCGAACGGGCTCATGGATCGGGAAAAATATTCGCCCTTGCTCCAAGGGCAACCACCCGAGCGAAACGATGTGGGCACTTAGCGCCTGGGATGGGGCGCTGCTACTGAGCCAGCCGCACACGTAACGCTTGTGACGATCCACCTCCTCATGAGCGCGTAAGGCAGATAGCGCCAATAGCACCTGCGACGGTGAGCTTCCAGGTGTTGCGAGGGTCACCAGCATTGGGCAGGCCGACGGCGTATGGATCAGATCGGGCCGATGCACAGGCGTGACGGCATCGTCGCCGAGCGTTTGGCGCAATACCTCTATGCGTAATGGATCGTCTGCGGCGCAGTCGGCCAAGGGGTCGAGTAATAAATACAGGGTGGCATCGGGCGCATGCTGTTCGGCCACGAACGCCTGGACGCTGGCCGGTCTCATCGGTTTTTCTCCACACAGGCCTGACCTGTTTCGGGCTGCAGCTGCAGCTTCAGGGCCTGGCCGTTGCCTGGGTTTGTGGCGTTGACCGGGCCACGCAGGGTTATCGCTATGCCATTGAGGTGAATGCCTTGCGCGTCGAGCGTGAGGCTACCTCCCGGGCTTTGGAAGACCACACGCTCACTGGCTTGCAGTTGGTAAACCGTGGTGGTGTGGTGTATGCCTTGGCCGGCAGTTAGACGATGTTGCCCCCAGATCTTTTGCTGGCAGTGACCGCCCACTTCGCTGTGATGGTTGGCCGTTGTGGTGTCGTAGCGGTTATTGCCGACCCGCTCACTGCGATCCCGACCGACAGTTGTCTCATGGTCACGTCCCGACGAGAGCGTGTGGTCCCGGCCGATCACGTGGAACTGGTCGTTCCCGATAGTGATCTGCTCGTCATTGCCTACTTCTTCTTTGCGGTTATTACCTACAAACGTTGTGTTGTCATGTTTGACATGAACGTTCTTGTCCTTTTCGGCATGGATGAACACCTCCTGATGGCCCAACTCATCCTCAAATCGCAGCTCATTGAAGCCTACACCCTTATGGGTTTGGCTCTTGATGGTCATCCGCGTCTTGTGCTTGGGCAACTGGTACGGCGGCAGATTGGTCTCGCGGTAGGTACGGCCCGTGGCGATGGGCTGGTCAGGATCGCCATCCAAATAGCTGATCACCAGCTCTTGACCCACACGTGGAATGGCCATGGCGCCCCAGGTCGCACCGGCCCAACCCTGTGCCACACGAATCCAGCACGAACTCTGGTCGTTGTTTTTGTCAGCGCGATCCCACGGGAACTGCACTTTCACCCGGCCCCATTCATCGCAATAAATCTCTTCCCCTGGCGGCCCAACCACCGTGGCAATCTGCGGGCCGTCGATGCAGGGTTTGGCACGCAGCGGCGCCTTCCAATCCGAGGTCCAGCGGATGGCGGTGGCGGTCATTTCATAAGACGTGCCGTGGTTGCTGCCGAACGCCTCTTCCTCCAGGCTGGTGTGCTGTTTGCCTTCGTGGGTGATGGCGATGGTGCGCCAACGGTCGTTGAAGTCTTCGCGGGGATGTTCGTTGAGGTCGAACGCCAGCCCCGGTTGCAGGCGCGCGTCGTCACCGGCCAGGTGCGCCAGTTTGGCGTCATTGCGCAGGGCGGTGAGCCGAGTTTTGGTGAAGGGTTTGCCGGCGATGTCGCGTTTGTAGCGGCCGGGGTAGTCGTAGCGCTCGTAGTCCTTGTGCTGGTTTTTCAGGTCCTGGTCGCCGGTGGCGGTGTGCTGTTGGTCGTAGCGCGGGTGGGTGAAGGTGTAGTCGCGTTGTACCTGGCGTGCGGTGCGTACTTGTTCGGTGTAGTGAAAACGGGTCAAGGCCGGTTCTGTGGCATCGCCGCCGGCCATGGGTTGGTAGATCACGGGGCAATGTTTGTGCGTGCCGATGGTACCCAGGCCGCCGACGCGGTCGGTGAGGACGAGGGTGTGGCCGTCGTCGCGGTGTTCGAAGGTGTAGAGCAGGCCTTCTTCGGCAGCGAGGCGGGCGATGAAATCGAGGTCGGTTTCGCCGGCCTGTACGCAGTATTCGCGGGGTTGGTGATCGAAGCAGATTTCGCGGCGGATGTCGGTCAGTCGGTGCTCGGCAAGCACGTTGGTGATGATGTCGGGCACGGTCTGGCCCTGGAAGATGCGCCAGTTGGAGCGCAGGTCGAAACGCGTCAGGGTGGGTTCGATCACGGCGGTGTAGCGGGTGCGACGAAAGCCGGTGTCGCCCTGGGTGAACAGGCTGACCAGGCCGTGTACGTAGCGCACCGGCATTTCGCCGCGCCAGATCGTGAACAGCCCCGCCAGGTCGAGCACGTTATTGAAGTCGATGGCGGCGTTGTGGCTGGCCAGTTGCAGTTCCAGTTTGAACGGCTGGGACAGGCCTTCTTCAAGCGAGAAGGACACCACGTCGAAGGCATCGCCTTTCAAGGGAGCGAAGGTAAAACGCAAGTCGCATTGGCGGGGCATGGGGCCTCCATTTCAATGTGTAAGTGTCAGTCGATCAACCAGCTGCTATCACCGTTTTCCAGTTTTCCATCGTGGTCGGTGGTGTCGCCAACCCGGGCCACGGCTTTTCCTTCGACGGTCATAGAGCGTGAGCCGCTGGTGATCACGGCGCCGCATCCGAGGGTGTCGCCGACACGGGCGACGGCTTTGCCATTGACGGTCATGTTGCGGGCACCGCTGTCGACGGTGGTGGGGCCACACAAAGGGCAATCATGGTCGTGTCCGACCAGTACGACGGCAGGCATAGAGCCTCCTTATAGGTTTCAAGTCAGTGAAGGCTCCGCCGCTGCACAAGCCGCAGCGGCGGAGCCGGGTACGCGCTTAGCCCGCTGCTGCCGGCTTGCGCCAGTCGTCCGAGGCTTCGGTACCGGCTACCACATGACTCCAACTGACTTTGCGGTAGGACAGGCTGGTTTTGATCAACTGGGTGTAGTTCTGGTTGTCGCTGTCCTGGGCGTGAGGCAGCACGGTATGGATATCAACGACGGTGGCCTCTTCCAGCTTGGTGGTGAAAAAGTGCTCCTGCTTGCCATCGAGGTTGGTGCGGAACCACTTGACCTCGACGGTCGGCAGCATTTCGCCGGTGGCCAGGGCTTGATAGAGCAGTGGCGAGGCTTTGTTAAGCGAGCTGGTGAAGGTCAGCGGTTTATGCACGCGCTGTCCGGTGGGTTGGCCGCTTTGCGGGTCGGTTGGGGCACCGATTTGATGGTCGATTTCCTGGGCGAGGATTTCGTCTTCGTGACCTTCCACAAAGACGTTGCCCACCGATTCAGCGGTGAACGCGCCTTTGGTGATATGCCCCTGGTTTTTGCCGTGGATGCTGATGTACGCGGGTGTTGGCATGACAAGCTCCTTGTCGCGATGATTGAGCGACCACGCGGTCGCGGTTTATGGCCGGCGGCCATGGCTTTGCAGGCGCTCGACATGAGCGCGCTGAAATTCGATTACAGGTGCAGCACCCGCTCCAGCGACACCAGCACCTGCTGGGTGATGGTGTTCAGGCGGATCGAATAGATCGTGTAGGCGACGGTCAGCACGACGGCGGCCATGGCCCACGGCGTCCACAATGGCCAGGCGCGTTTGATTCGGTAGTTGCGCGGCGCGACGTTGGTCAGCGGGTCGGTAAGGCGCTTGGGTGTTTCGCCGCGAAGAGGGCGTAGTAATCCGTGCAGCTGGTCGATGATTTTCTGGATCTCGTCATCGCCCTTGGCGTGGGCGCCGTATTTGCCTTTGAGGCCGGAAATCAGGCACTGGTACATGAACTCCAGCACATGCTGGTACCTGGCCGCTTCGGGGATCATGTTGTTCATGATGGTGAAGAACTTTTCGCCGCCTCGGGTCTCGCCGTGGAACTGGCTGAGCAGCGAGCGGGCGCTCCAGGTGGAGAGCCTGCCCCAGGTGGTGCGCATGACCACCTCGTCCACCAACAGGCACAGGCTGTAGGAGTAGGCCTTGAGCATGCCGGCGTCGTAGTCGAGCTGACGGACTTCTTCCATGATCGCGGTGATCTGGTTGCTGACGCTTTGGTACAACGCAGGCACGTCATGGTGGTGGTCCAGACGGCGCAGGCGGATGACCAGACCAATCAGCGGCGTGGCGGCATCGCAAAGTGGGTTCCAGGCTACGCCGCGTATGTCGAACTCTGGATCCGCCAAGTAGGTGCGGTTGCTGACAGTGATCGATTTGCCGCTAACGTCGATGGCGCCGGAGACTTCCTCGTGACGCCATGAATCTAATGTTTCCTTATTCATCTCTCTCACTCCTGATCGCCCAGAACTGCAATTCCAGCTCCGGGAATTCACCGGCAATATGGAAACCGAACCCGCTGCCACTGCTCAGGCTTTGCCAGGCGGGGTGATGGCGGTCGAGTTCGAAGTAGCTGAAACCTGCATGGAATGGCAGGTGCCGCGGCGCCACTGGCAGCGGCCGCAGTGGAATGCCCGGCAGTTGCAGGCTGACCAGTTGCTCCAGGCCTTCGGTGGAGCTGATCTTGATCTGTCGAGGCAGTTGCTGACGCAGGGTCTCCGCCGGCAGTTCGGCGCGCACGGCAAGGATGAATTCGGCGTTGTCCAGCAGACGCTTGTCGTTCAATGCGGCGTTGCGCACACCGTACTTCTGATCGACGATCGGCAACGACACCGCGCGCGGTTGCAGCACTGTGCCCAAGGCGCGGCGCAGGGTGTGCTCCAGGACTTGGAAGGATTCGCGCAGGTTGTCGTGCTGGTAGGCCGGGTATTCCTGGGGCAGGTGGCCCTCATCGGTGAAGGTCACCAGCTCGCCGCAGGCTTGCGCCAATGCGATGTACAGCCGCTCCGGGTGAACCTGGCGTTGGCGGGCCAGGTGCTGGAACAGTGGGAACAAGCGGTTGAGGGTTTGCAGCAGGTTAAAGTCGGTGACATCGGCCACCCCCGACTGCCCCGGTGAGCCGATACGCTGGGCCAGGTTCTTGGCGCGCTCGCGCATCAACCCGGCGATTTCGCCCAGGTAGCGATGCAGTGCTGGCACGGCTTGCAAGGATAGGCTGGTGGGGTAGAAATGTTCGTCCATCACCAGGCTGCCGTCGGGGCGCTTGTCTTTGATTCTGCCCAGGGCGATGCCGGTGAAGGCGCTGCGGTCGCTGCGTTCGAGCATCAGTTGCAGGTTGGGCACGGCCAGGTCCATGCCGACCTGATCGCCGTCATCGCTGTGGGTATCGCGGATTTCCTCGCGGCGGGCGATGTAGCGGCTGTTGCCATACTGGTCGGGCCAGCGCACTTCGAGGGCGCCGTTGGACCGCAGTGGCAGCGCCAGGTAAACGATCTGGTTGACCGCGCTGCTGTCGGCGATTTCCAGCGGGGAGGGTGGCGCCAGGTCGTGGGGAATATCGAAGACACTGCCGTCGGGCATGATCCCGCGTGCCAGGGTAATGGCGACTTTCCCGAAGCTCAGGTATTCGGTGTTCAGCGTCAGTTCGCTGAAGCCGTAGAGGGCGTCGTTGAGGCTGTGCAGGCGCTGATGCACGGCGGCTTCGGCGGCGCGGGCCTGTTGCTGGAAGTGCTGGGGTTTGACGAACAAACCTTCATGCCAGATGACGGGGTTGCGTGAACTCATCAGTAATTACTCGGTGCAAAGGCGGCTGAAAGGGGCGTCATCGGGTTTCTCCCTTGAGGCTGACCTGGGTGGCGTCCAGCTGCACCAGCACTGCGTACTGGCGGCCTTTGGGCTCGACGCGCAGGCGCTGTTTCCACTGGCCGACATCGCTGCTGTGGTAGTTGGCGATCACCGCGATAAAGCGGGTGTCTTCATCCAGGGCGCGCAGGTCGATGAATTTGAATTGGCCGGGCTGGAGCAGGTAGTCGTCGGCCCGAATGTAGGTGCTGCCCAAGGTCTTTTTCAGGTCCTCGGCCAGGGCTTCGGGGCTGGTGTTGACCAGCAGCGAGTCATCGGTGAGTTGCAGCACCTTGAAGGCGATCGGCGTGGCGACATGCTCCAGCGCCGGGCTGCCCCATGGGGTGGTCAGGCTCACGCCCTGGGCGTCGTAAGCGCCGAGCAGCGCATCTTCGATGGGCGACATTTGCTCCGCAGGCGTGGGCTCAACGGTCAGCAACGATTGCGCTGGCACGGTTTCGTAAAGATGGTTGAGCAGGGTTTGTACTTTGTCCGTCAGCGCCTGCGGGCTGGCGGCCTGAACGTTAAGGGTGTAAGGCGAGCGGTTTTCGTCCTCTACCGGTGCGGTGCCAGTGCTGATCAGGCGCGGGTTGACGTTATCGCTGGCGTGCAAGCTGAGGGAGTAGCGGCTGGGCTGATCGTCGGGGCCGCCGACCGGGATAGAAGGGGTCCAGATCACCTGGCCGATCTTGCCGAGCATGGTGCAGCCGCCAAGGGCCAGGCAGGCCAACAACAAGGTGCATAGGCGCAGGTTGCTGAACAGGCTGAAGCTGCGCTTGTGTGCACGCGCGCTAATATCCGCCAGCGATTTGGGCGGCAGCGCTTTATGCATCGCTCGCAGCGGATCGCCTTGCTCGCTTAAATCAACGGGTTGGCAAAGGCGTTCGAACTCCGGGCAAACCACAGGTGCAACTTCGGCCAGTGGAAGGTTCGTTACGTCCTCCAGGTGCCACTCCAGCAGGCCATCCGGGCGACCACTGAATAGCGCTTCGAGCGAGCGTTGCCCTGGCGCATACTCGCCAAACTGCACGGTCACTCGATAGGCGCCCACTTGCAAGAAGTCGCCATCGTTGAGTGCTACCGCACTACCGCAGCCCACCGGCAGATCATGGCCGTTGACGTAGGTGCTGCCACTGCGGTCGATCACACAAAAGCGCCCCTCCACAACGCGGATGTCGCAGTGGTTAGGCCGCACACTGTTCTGACGATCCACCAGACGCCAATCCGCTGCGGCACTTCCAATGCTGCCGCCCTGCGGACCAAAGCGGTGACTGGGCAGATAGCCGTGCAGCAACTGCGCGGGATTACTGATAACCAGGGTCAGCTTCATGCGCGCCCCCGAATCCGCACTACGGCGCGATGGCGTTGTTGCTGGTGCTCGATAAAACTGGTCCAGCCCAGGTGAGTGCCACTGGCGCGTTGCAGGTTGAAGGGCGGTACATCTTCTTCGCGCAGCCCCAGTTCCAGGTCGTAGGCGGTGGCATCGCGCAGCAGAAAATCCATCAACTGGCGCAAGCGCCCGAACTGATCGCCGCTGGGCAAAAACTGCCGAAAGCGTGCCTGGGTCAGGTTGGGAATCACCAGGGTGAACTTGCTGGCGCGGGTCTTGCTGCGATCACCCACCACAAAGTTGCTGCCCAAGGTGCCGTTGGCTTTGCCCAGCGCCAGGCGCTGGCGTTGTGCAAAACTCACCGAGCGGGCCTCGAACTCACGGATATGCACGCCGTGCAGGTCGAAACAATGTTCGACGATGCCGGACACCACCGACGGCGAGCGGCTGCGGTTGGCGATCAAACCGGCAAAGCTCAGCAATCGGCCCCATGGCAGCGGGGTGGTACCGCGCAGGTCGTTGTCATTCAGGCCGACCATCGAGAAAACGTAACGCGAAAAACGATCGGTGGCCTCGGCCTGGAAGCGAACGTAGTAGCGGTACTTGCGCCAGCTGGTGTGCAGCAGCGTCAGCAAACGATGATTGAAAAAGTCCATGAACGCCGGACGAATGCCGCGCTCCTGAGCCTGCTCGTAGGCCAGGCGATCAAGGTAGTAACCGGGCAGTGGCGAATCCGTACCGTGCAGGCCAAAGAAGCTGGTTTGCAAGCGATAGCGCACCTCTTCGTGATCTTCCTCAATGCGTGCGGCCTCCACGACGTCGGATGCCGGAAACCCCAGCCCCGCATGGCTTTGCAGACGTACGCGACGGCGCACCGCATCACTCGGGGGCCGTGCTTCCAGGTCATCGCCATGCAAGGCGTGCAGGTGCTCCAGCAGACGGTGAAACGAATAGTTTCGCGCGTCGGCCAGCAGCAGGTCAGCTAGATCACAGGTTGTCTGCCGGTCAACAGTGGCCATTCGTAGCGCTCGTTGTTAGTGGTATTGATCACTTCCAGGCGATGGAAGGAGTTGATGCTCGCGTACAGGGCGAAGAAGTGCGAAAGCACACTGGCGAACAGGTACAGCTCGCCCTCGCAGAGAAAAGCCTCCTGGTCCAGTTTTAAGCGCGTCTGCACGCCGCGTACCGGCAGGCCTTTCATCAGCCAGTCGATGGGCGTGGTTACCGCATCCTGGATGCCGTTGAGGCGTTTGCGCGTGGCGCGGGCCTGTTGCAGATCGTGCAGTGCGGCAAAGTCATAGGCACGGATGACCGCCTTGAGCGGCTCGGCCGACAGCAATGACAGGTAGTTGAGCGACAGGTTGGAAATCAGCGTCCAGTGCAGGCTGCTGTCCAACACCGGTCGGTAGCTGCGCGTTGGCGCGATCAGATTGGTATAGGTGGCAAACGAGGGGGTGGCCTCGGTAGACCGCGACACATCCCCGACACCGAGCCTCTGCGGCAGGTCGCGGTTGGTACAGGTCAATTCGATCGAAGCTGCTTCGTTTTCGCCGATATACAGGCTTTCATCGCCGCGCACAAAGGCGATGCGATGACGCAAGCCTTCACGCCCGTGGGACTCCTCGATATGCGTGCGGAAATACAGCGCCGTGCGGCCCCGGGCATGTTCGATCTCATGCTGGAACGATTCGAACGGAGTGAAGCGCCGCAATGGATCGCCTTTACGCTCCTTGTCAGCGGCGTCCCAACCGGCCACGTGGTCGACACTGAAAATTTCATACGCATCCTGGCGGTTGCCAGTGGTGCTGATACGGCGTTCCTGGCTGCGCCCATCCAGCATGATGGGCTCGGCATCGTGGCGAAATAGATTGACTGCCGGCGCGCAGAACAGGTGCAGGTCGCTGGTGCGCAGGTGTGTATTGACCGGCATCGGCCGCGAGAACTGAAATTCGAAGCGAATCTGCCCGGTGGTGACGGCCGGCCAGACCTTGGCAAGTCGGGTCAGGCTGAAAAAGTGGAAGCGCTGCGGGAACACAAAATATTCCTGCAGGATGCGGTAGCCATCGAACACATTGCGCGGGTAGGGCAGCAGTGCCTCGTTTGTGGTGAAACCGGGAAAGCCCAGATCGTCGGGGTTCAGGCGATAAGGCGTGTTGTTGATGTACAACGTGATGTTTTTAAGGTAATGGGCCAGCCATAGGTACAGGGTCAGCGCGGTGGCATTGTCGCCGCCCAAGTGAAAGTCCAGCTGGTCGCACTCAAGATTGTCGAGCGGTTGTTGGGTCAATACGTTGAGGTCAATACGCAGGGTCGAGGCTTCGCGGCTGTGGGCATCGCTGACGGCGTGTAACGCCAAGGGGTACAGATTGACGTCGGTGCAGGTGCGAAACTCGCAGGAAATGCCGTCCACTGGGTTGGCAAACAGCCGCGTCCCTTTGGGAATCACCTTGCGCTGACTGATTGCATTCGGCAGCGGTGTAAAACGGATGATGGTCGCACTGGGCAGGGGCCGCAGGTAATTGGGCCAGAGCATCTGCAACAGCGGATGGGTCAGCTCCGGCAAGTCGTCGTCGATCTTCAGCCCCAGCTTGGCGGTGAGGAAGGCAAAGCCCTCCAGCAGCCGCTCCACATCCGGGTCACCGGCCTGATCGCCAAGAAACTGCGCCAGTTGCGGGTTGTCCTCGGCAAATTCGCGGCCGAGTTCGCGCAGGTAGCGCAACTCCTCGGCAAAGCGTTGTTTCAAGTCCATCGCATCCTCATCTCACGCGGGTGTAGCCGTCGCGGCCGTGCATGGCCACTTCGATCTGCACCTGTTCTTCCTTGTGGTTGACCTGCACCTGGCAATCCAGCCGAAAGTTCAGCTCCAGCGGCAGGTCCGGGTCGGGCTGATAGCGCACGCCAGTGACCTTGATGCGCGGTTCAAACGTTTCCACCGAACGCCGGATATCAGCGCTGATGGCCAACACCAGATCACTGCTGGCCTGGGTGACGCCGTTGAAGTCGCGCAGGCCCAGTTCAGGGCTGCTTTGTGAGCAGCCCTGGCGTGAGTTGAGCACCTGCTCCAAGTGACGTTTGATCGCCTCGACACGCTGGTGTGCCTGCTCATCCGCGCAGCCTTGGCGGTAGCGCGGTGCATCGGGTTCCAGGCGTTCGAACAGGCTGGCGCCGCGCATTTATTGGGTGTCCAGCCGACCGACCAGGGAGATTTCGAAGTTGGCGCCCATGTACTTGAAGTGCGGCCGTATCGCCAACGACACCTGGTACCAGCCCGGGTTGCCCTCGACGTCCTGCACTTGGATTTTTGCGGCGCGCAAGGGGCGACGGCTGCGTACATCGGTCGACGGATTCTCCTGATCGGCGATGTACTGCTTGAGCCAGGTGTTCAGCTCGCTTTCCAGGTCCTGGCGTTCCTTCCAACTACCGATCTGCTCGCGTTGCAGCACCTTGATGTAGTGGGCCAGACGATTGACGATGAACAGGTACGGCAACTGGGTGCCGAGCTTGTAATTGGTCTGGGCTTCCTGGCCTTCGCGCGTCTTGGGAAAGTTCTTGGGTTTCTGCACCGAGTTGGCCGAGAAGAACGCTGCGTTGTCGCTGTCTTTGCGCATGGTCAGCGGGATAAAACCGGCTTCGGCCAGCTCGAATTCCTTGCGATCGGAAATCAGTACTTCAGTAGGGATCTTGGCCTGCAACTGGCCGAAGGATTCGTACAGGTGCACCGGCAGGTCATCCACCGCACCACCGGACTGCGGGCCGATGATGTTCGGGCACCAGCGGTAGCGGGCAAAGCTGTCAGTGATGCGTGAGGCCATCAGGAACGCGGTGTTGCCCCACAGGTAGTTATCGTGGTTGCCGTCGACGGTTTCGTTGTAGCCGAAGCTGCGGGCCGAATTGTCTTCAGTGCTATAGGGCGTGCGCAGCAAGAAACGCGGCAAGGTCAGGGCCAAATGGCGAGCATCTTCGGACTGGCGCAAGCCGCGCCATTTGGTGTGGCGGGGGCCGTCGAAAATATCGTTGATCTCCTTGAGGTCGGGCAGGCCCTGGAAGCCTTCGAGGTTGAACAGTTCCGGCCCGGCCGCCGACACAAACGGCGCATGGGACATGGCACCGATGGAGGCTACATAGCTGAGCAACTTGATGTCCGGCGAGCTGGGACCAAAGGTGTAGTTGCCGACAATGGCACCCACCGGCTCACCGCCGAACTGGCCGTAGCCGGCGGTGTAGACGTGCTTGTACAAGCCGCTGCGGGTGATATCGCCGGCGTTGTCGAAGTCGTCCAGCAACTCCTCCTTGGTGACATGCAGCATTTCCAGCTTGATGTTTTCGCGAAAGTCCGTGCGGTCCACCAGCAGTTTCAGCCCACGCCAGGCCGATTCCAGTTGCTGGAGCTGCGGCTGATGCAGGATCACGTCCATTTGCCTGCTCAACGCGCGGTCGATCTCGGCAATCATCTGGTCGACCCGGTGCTTGTTGACCGGCTGCTCGTGATCACCGCTTTGCAGGATCTCGCTGATGAACGCAGCTACGCCTTGGCGGGCGACGGCATAGCCTTCCTGGGACGGGCGAATGGTGGTGTTGGCCAGCAGTTGATCGAGCAAGGACGGCTGTTCATCGGCGACCAGCACTTGGGCGGCACTACTTTCCCTAGGCATAAGGGCTACTCCATATGGACGTAAAAGAACTCAGTTGTTTGGCGCGTCGAGCACCAGGTTCAGTTCGCTGGCCAAGCGTTGGCGGGCGGTTTCATCGGTCAGCAGGTTTTGCAGGTGCTTGCGAAAGGCCGGTACGTTGCCCATGGGTCCCTTGAGCGCAACCAAGGCTTCGCGTAGTTCCAGCAACTTGTTCAGCTCGGGTACTTGGCGAGCAATGGCGTCAGGGCCGAAGTCATTGATGGTTTTGAATTGAAGTTGCACATTCAAGTCGGTGTCGTGATCGTTGTTCAGTACCGACGGGACGGCCATGTCCAAGGCAACTTTTGCTTTGGTAAGGACTTCATTGAAGGTGTCTTTATCTATCCGAATGGAGGGTCTATCTTCAAGAGCGCTTAGTTCGCCGTGGCCTTTGAAATCGCCTGTGACCAGTAACTTCAGCGGTAGCTCGACTTCGGCTTGTTGGTCGCCTGTGGCCGGCACGTACTTGATATTGATGCGTTCTTTAGGCGCGACAGAACTTTGAGACTTCGACATGGGAAAAGTCCTTTTTTGAAGGTGGCGCTATTTAAAGGCCATGTTTCGTAAAAAGTCATGTCGGACGAAGTCGATTCGTTTCGTGGTCTCGAGATGTAAGAAAAATCCTCGTTTAATGTTTATTTTGTTGCGTGGAAAATTCGTACGATAGTTGGTTTGAATGTCCGAAGGGTGTGTCTGGTATTTGAGTTTTTTTGCAGAAAATTGATGTCTGTAACTTGTCTCTTGGTTATTTATATTAAGTTCATGCCAAGTTGCTGCGTTCGAAGGTGAGCGCTCGCCTTGGTTCAATAGTAAAAGTTGAATTTATTAAATCTGGGGAGGCGTTGATGCGCAAAGGATGGCAACGTTGGTGCTGGGTAGGGGGGCTATGTGCGGTGCTGGCTGCCCCGCACATACATGCGCTGCCGATGGCGCAAGATTGCCCTGCGATCGTCTCGCCCTTGAAGCGCCTGGAGTGCTTTGATCTGGCGGCCGGCACGCCCATTCATCAGCCACCTGCGCCGTCACGTGCCCTGGGCCAAGTGTTGCCGATTGTCGATCTGGTCCAACGTAATGAGGCCAAGCGCCCGCCCGAAGACCAGCGCTTTCTGTTGTCGTCATTCCAGGCGCCGGACAACGACCAGCCACCACGGCTGGTAATCTCGGCACCGGCCTTGGGGGCACTGCCGCCAAGACCCTATTTGGCCATCAGTTGCGAGTCGAAAATCTCGCGCCTGCAATTGGTGCTGGATGAACCGGCCAAGCCCAACAAAATACGCATTCAACTGTTCAAGGATGAGCGCCCCGTCTCCGCAGCCTATCAATGGCAAGTGCTGGACGACGCCGGCCTGGTGGTCGATGCCGGGCGCGGGCTGCCGGCGATTTCCCTGTTGCGCAATATGGGCGGTGGCCAGCGCCTGCGGCTGGAGAGCGACTATCCCAGGCTGCACGGTCTGGTATTTGATGCCGAGGGGCTGGGCGAGCTGATCGAACAGGAGCGCCAGGCATGTCGTTGGTGATCGACGTTCCGGTCGACATCGTCGAGCGGCTGCTGGCCCCCATCGACCCCGGGCAACCTGCCGGAGATTTCGATGTAGAGGACGAAACCTACCAGGCCATCGACCAGGAGATGGTCAAGCTGGGCGGCTTGCGCGAGAGCGATATCGACTGGCCCTACATCGATGAAGCCTCCCGCGACTACCTGGCGACCCAGTGCAAGCACTGGCGCATTGTCGGCCATCTGCAAGTGGTCTGGTTACGTACCCGCCACTGGGTGCGCTGGGCCGATGCCCTCGGGCTGATTGCGGGTATGGTCGAACAGTATTGGGACAACGCCTACCCCAAACCCGGCCCCACCGGTTACTTGAACAAGCGCAAGCAGGTGCAGCGGCTGCTGGATGACCTGGGCCAGGTGCTGCCGGCCCTCGAGCGCAGCAGTTTTGAACCGGCTTACCAAGCAGCGGCGCAACGGGCGCTGGCCAGCCTGCAACAGTGCGTCGACAGCGCCAAGCTCGACCCCGCAGCGTTGGATGCCTTGCAACGGCAGTTGGATAAATACAGCGAGTCGGCCTCGGTGAACGCGCCTGCCCGTACGCCCACCGCCAGCGGCGCTCTGGACGCAGCCTTTTTCAGCCCGCCTAAACCGCAAGCGCCCAGTAACGAACGTGAACAACGCCGTGCGGTGTTGAACATGGCCGAGCAGATCAACCAGCAAGACCCTTACGACCCTACCGGCTACCAGTTGCGCCGCTTCGGTCTGTGGTCGCATCTGCGCACCGCGCCTTCAATCGTCCGAGACCGCCGCACCGAACTGACCGCCGTGCCCAAAGACATCGTCGACGGTTATCAGGACGCGCTTAACCACAACGCCATTGAGCCGAACCTGTTACTGCGCATCGAAAAAAGCGTCTGCGCCTCGCCGTATTGGCTGCGCGGCAGTTACCTCGCCGCCCATGTCGCCTCGCGTCTGGCGATGGAAGAGGTGGCCGGCGCCATTCGCCAAACCTGCGAACGTTTTGTCTGCCGTTTACCGGCCTTGCTGGAGTTGTGCTTCAGCGACGGTACGCCGTTCGTGGATGCACAGACCCAGGCTTGGATCACCGGCGCCGACCAGGCACAAACGGCGGGCAGCCCCGTGCAGGAATACGCTGGCCTGCGCGACGAGCTGGCCGCTCAACTCAACACTGAAGGCGTCGAGCGGGTGCTGCTGCGCCTGCAGGAACTGCACGCCGCCCATGAGGCCCCGCGCCAGCGCAGCTACGCCACGGTGATTGCCGCCGACCTGCTGGCAACCCGTGGCCTGTCGTGGCTGGCGGACGACCTGTACGCCAACGTTGCACGGTTGATGCGCGAGACCACCGCGCAGGGGTGGGAGCCGGAGTTATATCAGAAGGTGGCAACCATTATCAGTGAACGTAAGGACTAGTCACGTGCCCCGCCAAAGCGACCTGCGTTTTACCTTCGAGCCCTTGAAAGGCGACGCCTTCGACGTGGTCTCTTTCAAGCTCGATGAAAGCCTGTCAAAGCCGTTCAAGCTCACCCTGGAACTGGCCAGCCACAACGCCGCCATCGACTTCAATAACGTGCTCGACCTGCCGGGGCTGTTCACGATCTGGCGCGGCGAAACCCCGTTACGTTACGTCCATGGGCTGGTCAGTCTTTTCACCCAGGGCGACACCGGCTTTCGTCGCACCCGCTATACAGCCGTAGTCGAACCCACTCTGGCGCGTTTCAACCTGCGTTCCAACTGGCGCATCTTCCAGGGTCAAACCGTATTCGAGATCATCACCAACATACTTAACGAGCAACGACTGACCGACATCCGCAGCGAAGTCTGCTTTGAGCATCAACGACGTGAATACTGCGTACAGGCCGGAGAAACCGACCTCGCCTTCATCAGCCGCCTCGCCGCCGAAGAGGGCCTGCTCTACGCCTTCGAACACCGCGTCGACGGCCACACCCTCGTCCTCACCGACCGTGTTGGTGGCCTGGGCACCATTGGGACCCATACCGATTGCCCAGTGATCTATCAGCCAATGGCGGGCGGTGACGCCACGGAACCGGCGTTAACCCGCTTCCACTACACCGAACAGGTACGCACCGCCGTGCAGGTACAGCGCGATTACACCTTCACCCACCCGCGCTACAGCCAGCAACACACCGCCAGCGGCGATCAGGAGTTGCAAAACCAGCATAAGGACTACGAGCGCTACGACTACCCCGGCCGCTACAAGCGCGACATCGCCGGCAAGCCCTTCACCAAAACGCGCCTCACCGCCCTGCGCAATGACGCCAAACTGGCGCATCTGGCCGGTGACGATGCACGCCTGCAACCGGGACTGGCGTTCGATCTCAACGAGCATCCCCGCGAAGACTTCAACGACCGTTGGCGCACCATCGCTATCACCCACGAAGGCAAACAGCACACCAGCTTGCAGGAAGAGGCGTTCGGCAGCGACCACGGCACTTCTTATGAAATGACCGCCAGCGCCATCCGCTGGACCTCGGATTGGAAAGCCCCGCTGCGCGACAAACCCTGCATCGACGGCCCGCAGATTGCCACGGTGGTTGGGCCGCCAGGGGAAGAGATCTATTGCGACGAATGGGGTCGGGTCAAGGTGCAGTTCCCGTGGGATCGTTCGGACAAAAACAACGACCACAGCTCGTGCTGGATCCGCGTCACGCAAGGCTGGGCTGGCGCGACCTGGGGCGCCATGGCCATTCCACGTGTGGGTCAGGAGCTGGTGATCAGCTATCTGGACGGCGATCCTGACCAGCCTATCGCCACAGGCCGCACCTACCGCGAGACCAATTTGCCGCCCTACGAGCTCCCTAAGCTCAACGCCGTAGCGACAACCAAAAGTCGTGAATTCAAGGGGACCCGCGCCAATGAGCTGCGCATTGACGACACCACGGCGCAAATCAGCGCGGCGTTGATGAGTGATCACGAGCATAGCGCGCTGCATCTGGGTTACCTCACTCATCCTCGCCATTACGGTGGCGGCAAACCCAGGGGGGAGGGGTTTGAGTTACGTACGGATGGGCATGGGGCATTGCGCGCAGCAAAAGGTTTATTGCTGACTGCTGAAGCACAACTGAAGGCCGCTGCGGGCCACCTGGAGCGCCAGCAAGTCATTGAGGTGCTGCAAACCGCCCTGGCGTTGGCCAAGCAGTTAGGCAGTTCGGCTGAGGTTGCCCAAGGCATTGCCCAGGATTGGCAACCGCAACAGGCGCTCACCGAGGCCGTCAACACCCTGGGGCAGGGTGCCAATGACCAGCCCAACGGCACGGGCAATGGCGCGCAGCCCATCATCGCCCTGAGCGGGCCCGCGGGTATTGCTGCCGCCACATCCCGCAGCATTGCCATAGGCGCAGGCGAACACATCGACAGCGTCGCGCAACAGAACCTGCAACTGACCGCCGGTAAAAAAGTGGTGATTAACGCGGGCGACGAGCTAGGCCTGTTCGCCCAGGGCGGTGACATGCGCCATATCGCCCAGAACGGTCAACTGCTGCTGCAGGCCCAGCACAACAGCATCCAGGTGCAAGCAGATCAAAGCGTGGAAATCAGCGCCAGCCAGCAACACGTGCTGGTGGCGGCGGACAAACACATCACCCTGCTGTGCGGTGGGGCCTACATCAAGATGCAGGGCGGCAATATCGAGCTGGGCATGCCCGGCGATTTCATTGTGAAGGCTGCGAACAAACACTTCATTGACCCCAGCCATGCCGCGACGCAACTCAACAGCTGGCCCAGCACCTCGTTCAACGAACGCTTTCAACCCTTTTTCAACGGTCAACCCATGCGCAACCGTGCCTACGCCTTGGTTCGCAAAGACGGCGCACGCTTCGAAGGCCGCACTGATGGCGAAGGCTACGTCACCCTGCAACAGGGCATGACGCTGGAAGGGTTGACATTGGAATGGCTTGAAAACGGAGACCCCATATGACCGATAGCCCGACGACCCCCCGTGTCGCCCCCATGCACTACAACGCGCGGGGCAACCCCGTGCATACCTGGACCCTCACGCCCAGCCATATCACCGATCCGGTGCACTGCATATTGCCGCCGGATGGCGTGCTGCCGGTGATCTTTGTGCCGGGGATTATGGGGTCGAATTTGAAGAGCAAACCGGAGAAAGGAAAGGGAAAGAATAAGGCGGCTCCCGTCTGGCGGTTGGATGCGGGGTTCATGGGTAAGAATATGTGGTTGGCCCTTAACTGGATAAACAAAAAGGCTGGTATACGACAGCAACTGTTGCACCCCGCCAGGGTAGAGGTCGATAACAAAGGAGCAGTGCCGGAGCGCTCTGTCGGCACGGTCATAGTGCCGCCAGAACCGGACAGGAAAAAAACCATCCTGGCTCTGACCAAGCGCTACGAAGAGCGGGGCTGGGGTGAAGTCAGCGAAACCAGCTACCACGCGTTTCTTCTGTGGCTGGAAGACACCCTTAACAGCGAATTCATGCCGCACAAATGGCCGCAATTCGACATTCGGCCTGAGCATCTGCATACCCGCAGTGTCGAGCCCGGCCCGGTTCAAGTCACCGAGTTGAAACCCGAAATGCCCATCGCCATGCCCGGGTTGGGCGCTAACCTGGCGGCGCAGTTGCCGTCGATTATTTCGGACGAGTTGGCGGCGCGTGGTGGCTACCGTATGCCGGTGCATGCCTGTGGTTACAACTGGCTGGACTCCAACGAGGAGGCCGCTTCAAGGCTGGCTGAGCGTATTAATGAACTCATGTACCAGTACGGTCGCAACTGCCAACAGGTGATTCTGGTTACCCACTCCATGGGCGGGCTGGTGGCACGGCGATGCGCGCAGCTACCGGGTATGGCCGACAAAATTGCCGGCGTCGTGCACGGCGTGATGCCCGCCATCGGGGCGCCGGTCGCTTACCGTCGCTGCAAGGTCGGCATGCGCGACGAAGACCCCATTGCCGGCGCGGTCATTGGCCCAACTGGTCAGGAGGTCACCGCTGTATTTGCGCAGGCACCCGGTGCCTTGCAATTGCTGCCCACCCAGGATTACGCCCCGGGCTGGCTGCGGCTGATTGACGAACGTGGAGCCCCGGCTATGCCGCGTCAACCGGTAAAGGATCCTTACGAAGAGATTTATCTACGCCGCGACCGTTGGTGGGGATTGTTGCGTGAAGAGTGGTTGGCACCGAAGGATGGGGATCCGATTACGTGGGAAGATTTTGAGGAAAACATGTCGGAAGCGAAGCGGTTCCATCAGAAAATCGCTGGTTCCTACCACCCTCAAACTTACGTTTACTACGGCAACGACGATAAGCACCCCAGTTTCGAATCCATCACCTGGGAGATGCGTCGTGGGGCTCGCCTCAATGGCCCTTATGCCTCAAGCCCGGACGCCTTCACGGTGTCCAGCTTGCAAATGCATGAGGTGCGCGATGACGGGCGAAGCCCGTTGTACGTAGGCGGGCAAGCCGAAAGCGTAATGCCCCCACGGGGTGACCCCAATGCGCCAGTAAAGACCGTACAGACCAGCTATTGGGAACTGCATTGCCGTATGCAGGACGGCGCTGGCGACGGCACCGTACCGGTGAGCTCCGGCCGCGCGCCGATCAGGCAGGTCCGCCAGGGTTCTGTCCGCCAGCAAGTGCAGGCACCGGGCTTCGATCATGAAGCTTCCTACGCCAACCCGCTCACCCAGCAATTCACCCTCTACTCCCTGATCAAGATCGCGGCGAAAGCCAAGAGGCCTCTATGCGCAGGCTGACCATTTTTTTTACATGCCTGCTGCTTGGATCGGTTGCAGGGTGCAGCACCTTCAGACCACCCAGTGAACAGGAGAAACAAACCGTGCACGAATTGACCAGCAACATGCGCACCTGGGCGCTGGGCCGTGGGCTGATAGATTTGCCCGCCAGCTGGACGGGGGGCGGGGATGTGAAGTTGTATTACGGGCTGGGGGCTGATCATGCATCCGTTGAAGTGCGTGTGCTGGGCGAGGGGGTGTC
>NZ_MPOR01000060.1:0-24280 GCF_001896155.1 Pseudomonas sp. FSL W5-0203 | reverse complement strand
AGCTCTTGGTGAATCACCGCCACACCGCTGGCGATGCTGTCGGCGGCGCATTTGAAGGCCATGGTCTGCGCGCCGATCTGCACGGTGCCGCTGGATGGAATGTAGGCGCCGCCGAGGATCTTCAGCAGGGTCGACTTGCCTGCGCCGTTCTCGCCCATCAACGCGTGCACCTGCCCGGGGTGGGCGGTGAAGCAAATGCCGTCCAGCGCCTTGACCCCGGGAAAGGTCTTGCCGATGCCGTCAAACCGCAGGGCCGCAGCGGTCATTTCCACAGCCCGATCTTGGTCAGTTCCGCCTGGAAGTTTTCACGGGTGATCAGCGTCACTTCGTCCATGGCCGTGTATTTCGGCGGCTCGGTGCCTTGGGTAACCCACTCGTACATCATCTCAGCGGTTTTGTAGCCTTCAATGTGCGGGCTGGGCAGCATTGAGCCGAAGAAGCCGCTGTTGGCTTTCTTCAATTCGCCGATGGCGTCGGTGCCATTGATGCCGATACCGATCACGTTGGCTGCGGCGAAACCGGCACTTTCGGTGGCACGCACGCCGCCGAGCACGGTGTTGTCGTTCATGCCGCCGATGATCAGGTTCTTCGCCCCACTCGGCAGCTTGACCAGGGCCGAGTTGGTGGCGTCCATGCTGCCAGGTACGTCGAGGGTTTTGAGCGCGGCGGTGAGGATGTGGTCCTTGGGAATCCCGGCTTCCTCCAGGGATTTGATCGAGCCGTCGGTGCGTTTCTTGCCGGTGTCGAGTTCGTTGAAGGTATTGATCACCGCGTAGGTGTCCTTCCAGTCCCAACCACGTTTTTTCGCTTCGGCGGCCATGGCGGCGCCTTGCTTCTGGCCGACTTCAAACGCGGCCATGCCCAGGTACGGCACGTCTTCCATGAAGTTGCCCTTGGCATCGACAAAGCGGTCATCCACGGCCATCACTTTCAAACCGTTGACCTTGGCCTTGGCGACAATCGCAGGGCCCAGGGACACGTCCGGCGGGCAGATCACGAAGCCTTTGGCGCCGTTGGCGGCCAGGCTGTCGATGGCCGAGAGGGTTTTCTCGCCGTCGGGCACCGCGATCTTGATGAGTTTGAAGCCTTTGTCCTGGGCGGCTTTTTCCGCAAACGCCCACTCCGTCTGGAACCAGGGCTCTTCGGCCTGCTTGACCAGAAAGCCGATCTTCACGTCTTCAGCGGATACGATGCTGCTGAGGCTGCTTAACGCAACAGCGGCAGCCAGAACGCGTAGAACCTTTTTCATGAACGACACCTCTTGTTGTTGTTTTTTTAAGTCTTGGGTTTAACCGGCGAAACGATGGCAAGGCTTGCCAGGAACATCGACTTCAATGGCCAATACCGCACCATCAAGGGGGTGATCCAAGGGACTCGCCGCGCTGGTGATGTACAGCGTGGTGAGCTCGGGCCCACCGAACACGCAACTGGTGGGACGGCTGACCGGCAGTTCGATTATGCGATCCACCTCACCTGAAGGCGTCAGACGCAGCAGGCAACTGCCGTCCCAGCGCGCATTCCAGATGTAGCCGTCGGCGTCCATGGCCGAGCCATCCGGCCCGCCGCGTGTGTGCGGCCCGAACCAGGCCTGGGCGGCACCGAGTTGACCGTCAGCCTGGATCGAATGCTGATAGAGCGTGCCGTCCATGCTGTCGCCGAAATGCACCTGGCTGCCCTCCTCGTTCCAGAGCAGGGTGTTGGGAATGCCCAGGCCCGCCAGCAACGGCGTGACCCGCGCATCGGCATCGATGCGAAACAGGCCACCGGAGCGCCGGGTAATCGGCAGGTCTTCGCCCTGCTCGCCGATGTTGTTCTGCATGGTGCCCAACCACAGCCGGCCCTGGGCATCGCAGCGTGCTTCATTGCCGCGGTTGCCCGTTTGCGGGTCGGCTACGCACAGCAGGGTCAAGGCTTCGGTGGCCAGGTCCAGGCGATATACGCCGCTGCTCAAGGTCACCAGCGCATCACCGCGTTGACAGGGGATGAACGCCGAGACGTGCTCAGGCAATTGCCACACCTGCAACTGCCCACCCATCAGACGCAGCGCCTGGCGGGCGGCGATATCCACCCAATACAGGGCCTGGGTCGGTACATCCCAGAACGGCCCTTCGCCCAACCGGGCACGGTGCGGGGTGACTGCGCTCAACGACATGAAGCCTCCTGATCAGTTACAGCGATTCGCGCGATGGCGTGCCATTTACCAGGCGCTGAATACGCAAGGGGTTGGCGTTTTTCAACGCGTCGGGCAGCAGGCTATCAGGGTAGTTCTGGAAGCACACCGGGCGCAGGAAACGGTCGATGGCCAGCGTGCCGACCGAGGTGCCACGGGCGTCGGAAGTCGCCGGGTACGGCCCGCCGTGAACCATGGAATCGCACACCTCCACGCCAGTGGGGTAACCGTTGAGCAGGATGCGCCCGACTTTCTGTTCCAGCAGCGGCGTGAGTTCGGCGAACTGGTGCAGGTCGGTCGGTTCGCCGATGAGCGTGGCGGTCAACTGCCCGTGCAGCCCCTGCAGGGCGGCGCTGAGTTGGGCCTGGTCGGCCACTTCGACGAACACCGTGGTGGGGCCGAACACTTCCTCTTGCAGCACTTCGTCGCCGTCAATCAACAGACGTACATCCGCCTTGAACAGCTGCGGTTGCGCCTGGTTGCCCGATTGCGCGCTGCCCGCCAGATGCTGGATGCCCGGGTGAGAGCGGAGTTTTTCCAGGCCCTTGCCGTAGCTGCCCAGGGTGCCGGCATTCAGCATGGTTTGCGCCGGTTGCTCGCCAATCAATTGCGCGACCTGCTGAGTGAACGCGGTGAACGCAGGCGAAGCGATACCGATCACCAGACCTGGGTTGGTGCAGAACTGGCCGCAGCCTTGCACCACCGAGGCGGTCAGGTCGCGGGCGATGCTCTCGGCGCGGGCGTGCAGCGCCTGGGGCAGCACGATCACCGGGTTGATGCTCGACATTTCGGCAAACACCGGGATCGGTTGCGGGCGCGCCGCGGCCATGTCGCATAGGGCGCGGCCGCCTTTGAGTGAGCCGGTAAAGCCAACCGCCTGGATCGCCGGGTGCTTGACCAGCGCCTCACCGACGCCGCCGCCAAAAATCATGTTGAACACGCCGGCCGGCATCTCGGTGGCCTCGGCGGCACGAATGATCGCATCGGCCACGCGCTCGGCGGTCGCCATGTGGCCGCTGTGGGCCTTGAACACCACCGGGCAACCGGCGGCCAATGCAGCCGCCGTGTCACCGCCGGCGGTGGAGAATGCCAGGGGGAAGTTACTGGCACCAAAGACCGCCACCGGACCGAGGCCGATGCGGTATTGGCGCAGGTCTGGGCGCGGCAACGGCTGGCGCTCTGGCAGGGCCTTGTCGATACGCGCGCCGTAGAAGTCACCGCGGCGCAGCACGGTGGCGAACAAACGCATCTGGCCGCTGGTGCGCCCGCGTTCGCCTTTGATGCGTGCGGCCGGCAATGCGGTTTCGCGGCAGACCAGTTCGACGAAGTCATCGCCCAAGGCGTCCAGCTCATCGGCCACCGCATCCAGAAACTGCGCACGTCGTGCGGCGCTCAAGGCGCGATAGGCCGGGTACGCCTGGGCCGCGGCCTGGGCGGCGGCGTCCACTTCCTGGGCGGTGGCCTGGTAGAAATCCTGGGGCAAGGCTTCGCCGGTGGTGGCGTCGATGCTTTGCAGCTTAGTGCTACCGTTGGCGCTGCGCTGGCCGCCGATGTAGTTGTGGCCGAGGAACGGGGTCATGTTGATCTCCTTAAAGGGGGGTGACTTGGCCGGGTTCAAATGCCGCATCGCTGCTGCCGATACCGTTGATCAACGGCGCGCCGAATTCAGCCTGGCTGATCTCGAACACATCGCCCGGCTGGGTACGTATACCGTCGGCGAATGACAAGGTGGCGGTGCCGAAGAAGTGAATGTGCACATCACCCGGCTTGAGGAACTGGCTGTATTTGAAGTGGTGGTATTCGAGGTTTTCCAGGCTGTGGCACATATTGGCCTCGCCACTGAGGAATTCGTTCTGCCAGATGACCTCGCCGTTGCGCAGGATGCGGCTGGTGCCCGCCAGATGCTCGGGCAGTTCGCCCACGCGCAGCTCCGGGCCGTAACTGCAACTGCGCAGCTTGGAATGGGCCAGGTACAGGTAATTCTTGCGCTCCATCACATGGTCGGAGAACTCGTTGCCCACCGCAAAACCCAGGCGATAGGGCTTACGGTCATGCCCGATCACATAGAGGCCACCGATTTCTGGTTCTTCGCCGGCATCTTCGGCAAACGGCGGCACCGGGAAGGCCTGGCCCGGGCGCACGACGATGCTTCCATCGCCTTTGTAAAACCACTCCGGTTGCACACCGGCCTGGCCGGCGCCTGGTTTGCCGCCCTCCACGCCCCATTTGAAGATGCGCATGGTGTCGGTCATCGCGCTGTCGTCGCCGGCCTGCTGGTGCATCTTGTCGCGGGCCGAGGCACTGCCCAGGTGGGTGAGGCCGGTGCCGCTGATCAGCATGTGGGCCGGGTCGGGGTGGTCCAGCGGGGGCAGGATTTTGTGGTCCGCCAACAAAGCGGTGTAGTCATGGCTGGCGCCCAGGCCGAGGGCTTGCACCTGTTGCTGCAACTTGCCGCCGGCTTCGATGGCGGCCAGCGCCAGTTCACGCACGCTGTGGGCGCCGCGCACTTCGCGTACCTGGTTGCCTTCTACCACGCCGACGCGGCGCTCACCGTTGCTCAACTCGAACTGAACTAAACGCATGCAGGTTCTCCTGGATTTAAGTGCGTGTGGCGCCACGGGCGCTGGCGGCGAATTGGTCGACGGGCAGCACGTGCTTGCGTTCCAACAAGCGGTAGACCACGAGGGTCAGCAGCAACCCGAACACCATCACACCGGATAAGAAATACAAGCCTGAGGCCAGGTTGCCGGTGTACTCCTTGAGCGCACCGATCACGAACGGGCCGATATAGCCGCCGAGGTTGCCCACCGAGTTGATCAAGGCAATACCGGCCGCCGCACTGGCGCCGGCAAAGAAGCGCCCCGGCAGGGTCCAGAACACGGCGGTGCAGGAAAACATTGCAAACGCCGCCAGGCACAGCGCGGCCATTTGCAGCACTGGCACCGTGAGCCAGGCGCTGCAGAACAGGCCGATGGCGCCCAGCACATAGAGCACGGCGAGATGGCCGTAACGGTCGTTCAAACGGTCGGAACTGCGCGGGATGATCAACAGGCCGATGATGCCGAAGATATAGGGCACGGCGGAGATGAAGCCGGTGGTAAGGTCGCTGCCGCCAAACTGCTTGATCAGGGTCGGCAGCCACAGGCCGAGGCCGTAGATGCTCAGGGTCACCGGCAGGTAGAACAGCGCCAGCAACAACACGCGCTTGTCCTTGAGCGCATGCAAGGGGTTGCCATGGCGTGTCTGGCCGTAGGCTTGCAGATCTTTGTGCAGCTCGCCGGTGAGCCAGGCTTTTTCTTCCTCGCTCATCCAGTTGACCTTCTGGGGGCCGTCCGGCAGGTAACGCAGCACCGGCCAGGTCAGCAGGATCGCCGGGGTACCGATCACGATAAACAGCCACTGCCAGCCATGCAGGCCGAGAATGCCGTCCATGCCGAGCAGACCGCCGGACACTGGACCTGTGATCATCATTGCAATCGGTTGGGAGAGGATGAACAGCCCGAGGATCTTGCCGCGATGGCGCACCGGGAACCATTGGGTGATGTAGTACAGCACGCCGGGGAAGAACCCCGCCTCCGCCGCGCCCAGCAGAAAACGCATCACATAGAAGCTGTGCGGCCCTTGCACGAACGCCATGCCGATGGTGATGGCGCCCCAGGTGATCATGATGCGCGCAAACCAGCGCCGCGCGCCGAAGCGGTCGAGCATCAGGTTGCTGGGAATCTCGAACAGGAAATAGCCAATGAAGAACAACCCGGCACCGAGGCCATAGGCGGCGTCGCCGATGCCCACGTCAGCGCCCATGTGCAGCTTGGCGAACCCTACGGCGGAACGGTCCACGTAGGCGATCAGGTACAGCAAGATCAGGAAGGGAATCAGTTTCAGCGTGATGCGCCGAATAAGCCGCAGTTCCTGGCTCATGGGGTCGATCTCCGATTGTTGTTTTTATAGAAGCTCGGGGGACGCCTCTGACGAAATCCGCCAGGGCCATACCTCAGTTAAGACCGACTATATAGTATGACTATTTGCAAAACAACACTTCCAAAGCGGCGATTTTGCGCTTATGTTTAAGCACGCATAGAACATATAGTCATACAATAAGAGAATCGATCATGCCTGACAAAAAGCCCGGCCTACGCTCTGCCCAGTGGTTCGGTACTGCCGACAAGAACGGCTTCATGTACCGCAGCTGGATGAAGAACCAAGGCATTGCCGACCATCAGTTCCATGGCAAGCCGATCATCGGCATCTGCAACACCTGGTCGGAGCTGACGCCGTGCAACGCGCACTTCCGTCAGATAGCCGAACACGTCAAGCGTGGCGTGATCGAGGCCGGAGGCTTCCCGGTGGAGTTCCCGGTGTTTTCCAATGGCGAATCCAACCTGCGCCCTACCGCCATGCTCACGCGCAACCTGGCGAGCATGGATGTGGAAGAAGCGATTCGCGGTAATCCGATTGATGGCGTGGTACTGCTCACCGGCTGCGACAAGACCACCCCAGCGCTGCTGATGGGCGCCGCCAGTTGTGATGTGCCGGCCATCGTGGTCACTGGCGGGCCGATGCTCAACGGCAAGCACAAGGGCCAGGACATCGGCTCGGGGACGGTGGTGTGGCAGCTCAGCGAACAGGTCAAGGCCGGCACCATCACCCTGGATGATTTCCTCGCGGCCGAGGGCGGCATGTCGCGTTCGGCGGGCACCTGCAACACCATGGGCACGGCCTCGACCATGGCCTGCATGGCCGAGGCGCTGGGCACGTCCCTGCCCCACAACGCGGCGATCCCGGCGGTGGATGCACGGCGATATGTGCTGGCGCATATGTCCGGTATGCGTGCGGTCGAGATGGTGCGCGAAGACTTGAAGCTGTCGAAGATCCTCACCAAAGAAGCGTTTGAAAACGCGATTCGCGTAAACGCAGCCATCGGCGGTTCGACCAACGCGGTGATCCACCTGAAAGCCATCGCCGGGCGCATCGGCGTGGAGTTGGACCTGGATGACTGGACCCGCATCGGGCGCGGTATGCCGACCATCGTCGACCTGCAACCCTCGGGGCGCTTCTTGATGGAAGAGTTCTACTACGCCGGCGGCCTGCCCGCGGTGCTGCGTCGCCTGGGTGAGGCCAACCTGATCCCCCACCCGAACGCTTTGACGGTCAATGGCAAGTCCCTGGGCGAGAACACCCAGGATTCGCCGATCTACGGCCAGGACGAAGTGATCCGCACCCTGGACAACCCGATCCGCGCCGACGGCGGCATCTGCGTGCTGCGTGGCAACCTCGCGCCCCTGGGTGCGGTGCTCAAGCCTTCGGCAGCGAGCCCCGAACTGATGCAGCACCGTGGCCGCGCCGTGGTGTTCGAGAACTTCGACATGTACAAGGCACGCATCAACGACCCGGAGCTGGACGTGGATGCCAACTCGATTTTGGTCATGAAAAACTGCGGCCCCAAGGGTTACCCCGGCATGGCCGAAGTCGGCAACATGGGCCTGCCGGCCAAGCTGCTGGCCCAGGGCGTGACGGACATGGTGCGCATTTCCGATGCGCGCATGAGCGGCACCGCCTACGGCACCGTGGTGTTGCACGTGGCCCCGGAAGCCGCTGCCGGCGGGCCGTTGGCAACAGTGAAGGAAGGTGACTGGATCGAACTCGATTGCGCCAATGGCCGCCTGCACCTGGACATTCCAGACGCCGAGCTGGCAGCGCGCATGGCCGACCTGCCCCCAGCACAAAACCTCATCGGCGGCGGCTATCGCCAGCTGTACATCGACCATGTGCTGCAGGCCGACCAAGGCTGTGACTTTGACTTCCTGGTGGGCTGTCGCGGGGCAGAAGTCCCACGGCATTCCCACTAATTGGGATGCTATGATGCGGCGAATCTAAGCCAGAGCCTCCCCGTCGTTATGGATCACCAGCCGCCCAAGCCGCGCAAGAGCCAGCATGCCCAGATCGTTCAGGACCTGGGCATGCACATCGTTTCCGGTCGTTTCAAGCCTGAAGAACGCTTGCCCATGGAAGCTACGCTGTGCGAGGAATACCAGGTCAGCCGCTCGGTATTGCGCGAAGCCACGCGGGTGCTCAGCGCCAAGGGCCTGGTGTATTCCAAGCCACGGGTGGGCGCGGTGGTGCGGCCACGCTTGAAATGGCACCTGCTCGACCCGGACGTGCTGTCCTGGTTGATGCAGTCCACGCCCCACAGCGAGTTCTTCAACACCCTGGCCGGGGTGCGCCGCATCCTCGAACCGGAAATCGCCGCGATGGCCGCGACCACCGCCACCGATGAAGACATCGCCACTATCGAACACGCCTACCAAGGCATGGAAACCGCCAAGACCCACGAGGAGCTGCTACAGGCCGACCTGGACTTCCACCGTGCGATTGCCGACGCCACCCGCAACGACCTGCTCGCCTATATGTGCAACATGCTCTCGCTGCCGTTGCGCGAGTCGATCAACATCACCAACCGCCGTCCGGATATCCAGGGCCTGAGTCTGCCTCGGCACAAAGCGATCCTCACGGCGATCCAGAACCGCGATGCCCTGGGTGCGCGGCATGCGTCGCTGGTGCAACTGGATGACACGCGGGTCGCGCTGGACACGGTGATGAATGTGTTGACGCCGTTGTAACCCCGCGTCATTCCTGACTGTTAACTTTCGCCCAGCTCACGATGCGAAGCGAGCCGCTCGTGCTCTTGCTCTGCTTTTGATCTTGATCTTAGGCGCCCCCCCAAATCACTGGCGGATTACGGGCACACCGAGCCTAGGCGAGGTGCCGAGTGGTGGGGCAAGAGCCCTTTTGGTTACTTTTGGCTGGGCCGGCATTCCGGGCTCTTTTCCAAAAGTGACCCGCTGTAAAAGCGGAACCCTGAGCAGCCGTTACCGCAGGAATGGATATGTACTCGGTCTGACACCCTGTGTCGGCTGGCAGGCCGCCATCGCAGGCAAGCCAGCTCCCACAGTTGGATTGCGGGGCGTCAGGTAGAAATGCGTCGGCTGGCAGGCCGTCTTCGCAGGCAAGCCAGCTCCCACAGTTGGAACGCGGGGCGTCAGGTAGATAGGCGCCGTGGCGGGAGCAAGCTCCCTCGCCCCAGGCCCTGCGTGGTACCGCAGCTGTTCATCACAGGGTGTAGGCGATGCCCACCTGCACAGTTCGCGGTGCACCAGGGTAAGCGTAGATATTGCCGAACGCGCCCTCTTCATATTCACGGTTGAACAGGTTCTTCACATCCAGGTTCAAGCGCACACGCTCATTGACCTTGTAGTAACCGAGCAGGTCGACCACGGTATAGGCGTCCATGGAGAATGCCGTATTGGCGGTCTGGCCGGCGCGCTGGTCGACGTACTTGCCGCCGGCGCCCAGGCCCAGGCCTTTGAGCGCGCCGTCCTGGAACTCGTAGACGTTGAGCAGGCTGAAGCTGTTGCGCGGGATGTTCATCAAGCGAGTGCCGGAGCGCAGAGTGTTATCACGGGTGACTTCGGCATCTACATAGGCGTAACCGCCGATCACGCGCCATTCGGGCGTGAGGTTGCCTGCAACGTTCAGGTCAAATCCACGACTGCGCACTTGGCCGGCCGCGACATTAAAGGCACTGTCCACCGGATCGGGGGTCAGCACGTTTTTCTTCTCGATCTGATAGATCGCCGCATCCACGCTCAACTGCCGGTCCAGCGCCTCCCACTTGAGGCCCATCTCGTAGGACTTGCCTTTCTCCGGCGCAAAACCACCACCTTCGCGGCTGGCGCCAGTGTTGGGTTTGAACGAACGTGCGGCGTCAGCATAGACCGCGACGGTGTCGGTGAGGTCGTAGATCACACCCACGCGCGGGGTGACGGCGTTGTCGGCGGCCTGCCAGCTTTTACCTACATAGTTCTGGTAGTCATGCTCGAAACGCTCGAAGCGGGCACCGGCCAGTACTTTCAGCCGTTCAGTGAGGGCGACCTGGTCCTGTACGAAAGCGGCGTAGGTCTTGAGGTTTTCCTTATCGTGGGTCGGCGTTCGGGTCAGCGCCGGGCGGGTTTGACCGTACACCGGATCAAAGATATCGATTGGGTAGGTGCCCGCCGCGGCGCTGGAACGCTGGATAATCGACTTGTAGTCGTAGTCCTCGTACTCGATACCGGTAAGCAAGGTGTGATCGAACCCGCCGGTGGAGAAGTGCCCGGTCAGGTTGAGCTGATAGTCCTTGTCGGTCCATTCCAGCTTGCGGTAGTTGAAGTTGCGTTGCAGGGTCTGGCCATCGGCGCCCAGGCTACCCGGCCCATTGGCCTCAATGGCGTTGCCCTTCAGGCTGCCGTCCAACCATTGAAAACCGCCGCCCAGGGTCCAGTTGTCGTTAAGCACGTGCTCGAAACGCAACTGCGCCATGTTGTTGTCGTTGTGCAGCTTGCCAGCATCCTTGTCGCCCCAGAACGTATCGCGCGAGGGGGTGCCACGCTGGTTGGGGAAACGCGTCAGGCCGCGGTCCAGCGGGTGGTTGTTGCGCATGAAATCGCCTTCGAAGGTCACCTTGGTGTCATCGGTGGCCTGCCAGGTGATCACCGGCGTCACGCCGTAGCGTTCCGTCTCGACGTGATCGCGGAAGGTGTCGCCGCCCTCGCCCACCACGTTCAGGCGATAGGCCAGGCGGCCTTCCTCGTCCAGCGGGCCGGAGGCATCCAGGGTGCCGCGCTTCATGCCCTGGTCATTGAGCTGGCTGCCCAGGGTGACGGTGCGTTCAGCCAGCGGCTGCTTGGACACCACGTTGAAGGTACCGCCTGGGTCGCCACGGCCGTAGAGCATGGTCGCAGGGCCGAGCAGCACTTCAAGACGCTCGATGGTGTTGGCGTCCGGCATGTTCGGGTAACCGCGGTTGATCGGGAAACCGTTGCGGTAGAACTCGCCGGTGGTGAAGCCGCGCACGGTAAAGGTGGTCAGGCCCTGGCCGCCGAAATTGTTGGCGCGGCCCACGCCGCCCGCGTAATCGAGGGCATCCTGCAGGCGCGTTGCACCGAGGTCTTCGACCACGTCCTTGGGCACTACGCTAATCGACTGTGGAGTTTCATGAATGGCGGTGTCGGTGCGCGTCGCACTGGCTGAACGTGTGGCGTGGTAGCCCTGCACGGGGCCTTGGGCCGACTCAAGGTCCGCGGTGGCGGTGACATTGGTCGCTTGCAGCTCGATACTGGCGTTCTCGGCAGGTGCCTGCTCTGCCCACGCGAAGGGGGAAAACGCCTGGAGCACACAGATGGAAATCAGGGTACGACGCATGGGTGTAGAACCTAGTGAATGAGCCAGATGGGACGGCAAACCTGCCAAGAATTCGCGGCGCATCATATATCAGCGGATTCTCGTTTGACATCGATTCTCATTTGTTATTTTTCACCGCGTAGGTCGCGAAAAGCGACAGGCGAAAAAAAGCCACTCAATCGAGTGGCTCATGCAACGCGCAGGCGTACCTCAGCGATAGCGTTCCAGCCAATGCGCGTAAGGCGCCGGCAAGGTCCAGGAGGACTTGTCCACGCCCAGCTCCTTGGCAGCAAAGTAGGCCCAATGCGGGTCGGCCAGATGCGCACGCCCTACCGAAACCAGGTCCAGGTGCCCGGCCTGCAAAGCGCCTTGGGCCAGTTGCGGCGTGCCGAAGCCCCAGGCCGAGGTCACCGGAATACCGGCTTCACGGCGCACTCGCTCGGCAATCGGGCCCATGAAGGCCGGGCCCCATGGGATGTTGGTGTCAGGAATGGTAAAGCCGACGCTGACGCTCAACAGGTCCAGGCCCCCGTCCTTGAAACGGCGCGCCAGTTCAATGGACTCGGTGAGGGTCTGCTCATCACGACCGTCGTATTCGATCACGCCGAACCGGGCGGTGAGCGGCAGGTTTTCCGGCCAGACTTCACGCACCGCAGCCAGGGTTTCGAGGAGGAAGCGGCTGCGGTTGTCGAAGCTGCCACCGTAGGCATCGGTACGCTGGTTGGAATGCTCGGAGAAAAAGCTCTGGCCCAGGTAACCGTGGGCGAAGTGCAGTTCGATCCATTCAAAACCGGCATCGCGGGCGCGACGGGCCGCGTCGACGAAGTCCTGCTGCACACGGGCGATGTCTTCCAGGGTCATGGCACGCGGTACGTTGGGCAGGTTGGCACCGAACGCAATGGCCGACGGCGCGATGGTTTCCCAACTGCGGGCATCGGAAGCCGGGATGTGGTCATCACCTTCCCAGGGGCGATTGGCACTGGCTTTGCGACCGGCGTGGGCGATCTGGATGCCCGGCACCGAACCTGCGGCCTTGATGGCTTTGACCATGGGCACGAATGCCTGGGCGTGGGCGTCGCTCCAGATCCCAGCGCAGCCTGGGGTGATGCGTCCTTCAGGGGCGACCGCGGTGGCCTCGACCACCAGCAGGCCGGCACCGCCACGGGCCATGCCGGCCAGGTGGACGTGGTGCCAGTCGTTGACCATGCCGTCTTCGGCCATGTATTGGCACATCGGGGGGATAGCAATGCGATTGCGCAAGGTCACATCTTTGAGTTTGAACGGTTCGAACAAAGCCGACATTGAGAACTCCAGGAAGGGGTGGGTGATTCGATAGTTCGATGGTAATCGAACTATGGTATTGAACGCTACCCCCCTGTTATGATCCGCCCCATGCGAGCCTTCAAACACCCTACCCCCCAAGAATTGACGCTTGAGCGTGTGCTGTACGCCTTGAGCGACCCCGTGCGCCTGGACATCGTGCGCTACCTGGCCAACGTGCCAGAGGCCACCTGTGGCGAACTCGACGGGGGGCGGCCCAAATCCAGCATGTCCCATCACTTCCGGGTATTGCGCGATGCCGGCCTGGTGCACACGCGCAATGTGGGCACCACCCATATGAACTCGTTGCGCCGTGACGAGCTGGAAAGCCGCTTCCCTGGGTTGCTGGCGAGCGTTCTGTCACAGCACTAGACGGCACGCGTCAGGACAAGACCGCCTGTAGCAATGCGCCGTCCAGGTGCACACAGTCCTTGCCATTGCGCTTGGCGCCGTACAGGTTCTTGTCCGCCATCTTGAGTACGGCCGACAACTCGTCGCCTGGCGAAAAACGCGCCATCCCCGCACTGCAGGTGTAATGGTGGGGCGCAGGCACGCTGCTGCGGATCGCCTGCAACAAGTCCAGGGCATAATCACAGGCCACCTCCACATCGTCGCCCTGCAATAACACGCCGAACTCTTCCCCGCCGATCCGTCCGAAGCTGTGGCTGCCCTTGGCGTTTTTCAGGCACAGCGCCATGGCGCGCAGAATCTTGTCCCCCACGTCGTGGCCATACAGGTCGTTTTTTTCCTTGAAACTGTCGATATCCAACATGATGAAGTAGCCGCCCCGCTCCCCACCGAGCAACTTCTCGAAGCTCTGCATAAAGGCGCGCCGGTTGAGGATGGACGTCAGGTAGTCGGTCTCGGCCAAGGCGCGAAACTCGCTTTCCACCAGCAATACCGAACGCAGGTTCTTCAAGTAGGAATAACTCAAGATAAACCCGATGGACACCGACGCCGCGCAGAACAGCAGCAAATACACCTCGGTGCCGGCGTATATATCCGCCTGCATGGGCGGCCACAGGATCAGCCAGATCAATAGCGCATCGGCCAGATAATCCTGGACACTGATAAACAAGATTGCACTGCCCACCACCAGGGTCACCGCCAACGGCAAGCCATAGATACGCAACTCTGCGTGCATATGAATCAGATAAGCGAAGCCGACGGACAACAACACCATATAGGTGACTCCCAGCACTCGCCAGAGCAGAAAGTTCGTGGTGGTGGCATGTACCCGGCAAACAATCAGCAGGCCCACCGTGACGGCCAACATATAAAAATCCAACTTCAGGGCCGCAGGAATCAGGAGCATGCCGACCCAGGCAATAATCCCGACCCATTCGGCTTGGGTCACCGCAGGTGACAACAAACTGCGCATTCTGGGCCGCAACTTCAAGTTAGCAGGCATCCTTACGCTCCCATCTCAATAGCATGCAGGCCCATCGCAAATGAAAAGGCCATGAACCGCTTTACCAGGCTGGCAAAGGGTGGCAGAACTTCCAGCCGGGTTTTGGAGTGGGCTTTGAAATAACCCTTTTCGACCCCCTCCTGCACCATACGGATAATGTGGGTCTTGGACACGGAAAGTTGCTTGGCCAAGGCCAGGTAGGAAGACGACCGGAAGGTGGCGCGGTCGTTCTCAGGGGCAAAGGCATCGTTGTAGATCGCCAGCATCAACAGATGGCCGGCATCGCGTTTCACCAGCCAATAACATTCGGGCAGCAAGACATCCACCGTCAACTCGGCCGCGAGAATCATGGCAAAACCTTTGAAATAGAGCGCCAGGAACTCACGGTCATCCAAGTCACGCATCTGCCGGAACACTTCCCGTTCGGGGTAGAGCAGCGCCAACGACTCCGTGAGGGCGGTGAGCATCAACCGCGCTTCGCGGCAGGCTTCATCCGAGGGTGCATACACCCTGAAGCGACTGTCTTCGGGGTGCGGCGCAACCTCCATGAAACCCAGGGCCCGGAATAGCAAAAAAATCGATTCCAGGCTGTTTTTCGAACAATATTTGCGCGTTACGCACAAGGCTTTAACTTCTGCCAACAACGGAAGCGGTGTGGAAAAGTATTGGCTCAATAATGCAAACGACACCATCAAGCGGCTGTATTTAAGGGCACTCTTGTAGAAAAACGGTCGTTTTGAATAGGGCACGAGCAGCACGTGGTAATGCGCTCTCATGCACGATTCAAAATCCTTATGACGTTCGAGCGCTTGCGCGGTATTACACATAGCCAACTTCAACGAACTGACACGCATGAAAGAGCCCTGATCATCCAACTTGATGCCACTGATCTCAGCTACGAAATCCCTGCAGCCCGGCCCCAAAACAAATCACTTCAAAATTCCTGCCATTAATGGCTTTTTGCCTCGAACGCAATGTACAGCGATTGCCGGACAAGACGTCATCAGTACCAAAGTTGTTCCACCGTCAAATGCCCCGTAGCACACACTTACGCGCAACCTTTGGTTACATTCTCTCCGCCTGGCGGTTAGAGGACTAATCGATTCAGCACACTGCGAACCTTCCTTCCTCGACGGCGTCGTAACAGGGGATTGTTGCCAACCGCCCGCCGCGAGGTTCTCGTTTGAAAGCTGCCCTTCTGAAGAAATACCGCCTGATCATCAAGACCATGGGCTATGTGGGCTGGGCGTTGTTCTGGCTGTTGTTGTGGGATGTGGCGGTGACGGTGGATTTCATGCTGTTTCTCACCGCCAAGATCAATTTGCCGCTGATGCCCCTGACCTTGCTCGGCTCGGCACTGGTGGTGCTGATCAGTTTTCGCAACAGCAGCGCCTATAACCGCTGGTGGGAAGCACGCACGCTGTGGGGTGCGATGGTCAACAACTCGCGCAGTTTTGCCCGGCAAGTGTTGACCCTGCTCGATGACGCCCCCGGTGAGGTGAACCCGGTGAAGTCGACGCTGTTGCGCCGTCACGTGGCTTACGTCAACTGCCTGGCTGCGCACCTCAAGGGCCAGCCGTGCCCGGAGGAAGTGCGAGCCTTTATCCCCGCCGAAGAATTTGCGCGCAACGGCGCCACCAATAACTTCGCCAATGACATCCTCACCGGCTCAGCCTCGTTGCTGGCGCGCGAATACCAGGCCGGGCGCCTGGACAGCATCCGCCTGGCGCGGTTGGAGTCGACCCTGGTGGACCTCTCCAACGCCCAGGGCGGCATGGAGCGGATTGCCAACACACCACTGCCCTACCCTTACGTGTACTTCCCGCGGCTATTCATTTCGCTGTTCTGCCTGATCGTACCGGTGGGCCTGGTGGAATCCCTCGGTTGGTTCACGCCGCTGGCTTCCACAGTCGTGGGCTTCATGCTGCTGGCCATCGAACGCATCGGCACCGACCTGCAAAGCCCGTTCAATTCCAGCGAACACCAGATCCAGATGGAAAGCATCTGCGAAACCATCGAGAAGAACCTGCAGTCGATGCGCCGCGATGCCCTGGTCGGTGACCCGATCGCCTGATTCCCCCTGCTCAAGTGCCAACTTCCTCGGCCGATATACCGAGGGTACGCATGGCCTCGCCTCTCACAAAAACGCCTGCGACACGCAGCACTAATTTTTCTCCCCTTGCCAAAACTATAAATACCCGCGGGTGAAGTCATGAATATCAAGCAGAAGCTGACATGGGCGTTTGCGGCCATCGCGTGCGTGCCGGTCATCCTGGTCGCCATTATCGTGGTGCTGAATCTGCGCGAGGGTGCGCTGGCCAACTTCCTCGACAGCAGCGGCCGCGAGATCCGCCAGATCGACAATGGCATGCAGCAGTTTTTCGACGGCATCAGCCAGAACGTCGACTTCGTCGCCAAGGACCCGCGCGTGATCGCGGCCAAGAACCTCAAAAGCTATGCCGGCGCCGATGCCGCGCAAATCCCGCTTACGCCGACCAACACAGAGCTGCTGGCGATTTTCGATCAGTTCGCCAAAAGCCACCCCAGCACCGCCTACCTGTCCCTGGGACTGAGCGATGGCGGCTACGCCAGTTGGCCAGACGACGCCAAACTGACGCAATACGACCCGCGCACCCGCCCCTGGTACCAGGCCGCCATCGCAGCGCCAGGCAAGACCGTGCGCACAGGCGCCTACTACTGGGCCCCGGACGATGTGGTGCTGATCGGCACCGTGCGCACCGTCGCGGATGCCACGGGTAACGTCCTTGGGGTGGTTGGCCTGGACGTGTCGCTCAAGCAACTCACCGAGCTGGTGCGCACCATCAAGCTGGGCGACAGCGGCTACCTGATGCTGGTGGAAGCCGACGGCAACGTGCTGGTGGACCCCAGCGATGCCACGCACAATTTCAAGCCCCTGGCGGGCCTGGGCGCGAACTACGCCGAACTGGCCAAGCACGGCGATGGCGTGACCGAAGTGAGCATCGATGGCGTGGCCTACATGGCTAACGTGGTCAGTTCCAAAGACTTGGGCTGGCGCTTTATCGGCCTGATCAAGCGTGACGAAGTGATGGCGGGCGCCACCCGCCTGACGTGGTTGATCGCTGCGATCGCCGCCGTACTGGCCGTGGTGTTCGCAATCGTCGGTGCCAGTTTCGCCCGTGTGATCGTGCGTCCGATTCGCGGTGTGGCCGACGGCCTGCAGGAAATCGCCGAAGGTGAAGGCGACCTCACGCGCCAGCTCAAAGTGCAAGGCAAGGACGAAACCGCTAGCCTGGCCGGCTGGTTCAACCAGTTCCTGAGCATGATCGCGCAACTGGTGCAGCGCATCGGCAACGCCTCCTCAGACCTGCAAACCGCCGCCGCCGACACCAGCGCCGTGGCCAACAATATGAACCAGGCCGCCGGCCGCCAGCGCGAAGCCGTGGAACTGGTGAGCACTGCGTTCAACGAGATGGTCGCCACCGCCAACGAAGTCGCGCGCTCATGCAGCGCCGCCGCCACGAGTGCCGATGAGGGCTATCGCGACGTGCACACCGGCCAGCAGCACATCGGCGAAGCCACCGGCAGCGTGCTCAAGCTCAGCGAAGACCTGCAAAAATCCACACAGACCATGCAGTTGCTCGAGCAAGACAGCCAGAACATCAACACCATCCTCGACACCATTCGTTCGATTGCCGAACAGACCAACCTGCTGGCGCTCAACGCCGCGATCGAAGCTGCCCGCGCTGGCGACCAGGGCCGCGGCTTTGCGGTGGTCGCCGATGAAGTGCGTGCACTGGCGCGTCGCACCGCCGACTCCACCGGCGAAATCGACAGCCTGCTGGGCAACCTCGCCCGCCGCACCCAGGAAGTCACCCAGCAGATGCAAGGCAGCTTGCTGGTGTCCAACACCAGCGTGGAGCGCATCCAGCAGGCCCGCGACAGCTTCGACAAGATCCGTGGTTCGGTGGACTCGATTCGCGACCAGAACACCCAGATCGCCACCGCCGCCGAAGAGCAGCACCAGGTGGCCGAAGAGATCAACCGGCATATCGCGCAGATCCACGCCGACGCGCAGTTGGTGGAAGGCTTTGCGCATTCGGCGCAGACCGGTTCAGGGCGGCTGACGGATATTTCCGGCCAGCTCAATGGGCTGGTGGGGCGCTTCAAGTTCTGATGCCGTGGCGAGGGAGCTTGCTCCCTCGCCACAGAGGTTTGTCGATTGTCTGGGCTACCTACTGACCCCTTCAGAAGAGGGCCGCGCCATCATCGCAGTACCTGCAACAGTCTATTGCAGGACTCAAATGTACTAACTGGTTACTTATCTTGCTAAAATCGCGTCTTTGCCCTCTCTCACTCGAGTCCATTCGACATGAAACGAGCATCGCGCGCCGCTGGCGTCTCTAGATTCTTACTCCTGGGCCTGGGCGTCGTCATCGCCCTGCTCGGCCTTGCGCTGGCCGTCGGCGGCGCCAAACTGGTCAGCCTGGGAGGCTCCTGGTACTTCCTGCTCGGCGGCGTGGCCATGGCCATTTCCGGGCTGTTGATTGCCCGCTGCAAGCCTGCCGGCGCCTGGTTGTTCGCCGCGTTTCTAGTGGCTACTGCCGTGTGGGCGGTGGCCGACGTGGGCCTGGAATACTGGCCGCTGTTCTCGCGACTGTTCATGTTTGCGGTGATTGGCGTGGTTGTGGCGCTGGTGTATCCATTGCTGGCCGGCAAACCGGCGCGGGGTGCCTATGGCGTCGCCGCCGTGTTGGCGCTGGGCGTGGCGGTGGCGGCGGGCAATATGTTTGTCGCGCACCCAAGCGTTGCGCCCACCGGTGCAGGCCCGGGCATGACCCCGGTGGCGGCGGCCGATGCGCAGAAAGATTGGGCCCACTACGGTAATACCGAAGGTGGCAGCCGTTTCGCCGCGCTGGACCAGATCAACCGCGACAACATCGACAAGCTCAAAGTCGCCTGGACCTACCACACCGGCGACGTGGCCATCAGCGACGGCAACGGTGCCGAAGACCAGCTGACGCCCCTGCAGGTCGGCAACAAAGTGTTTATCTGCACCCCGCACAACAACCTGATCGCGTTGGATGCCGACACCGGCAAAGAACTGTGGAAAAACGAAGTCAACGCCAAGTCGGCAGTGTGGCAGCGTTGCCGGGGCATGGCGTATTTCGACGCCAGCGCGCCGATTGCCCAGCCGACCCAGCCCAGCAGCTCGCCGATCCTGACCGCCAGCGTGCCTGTCGGTGCGCAGTGCCAGCGTCGCCTGCTGACCAACACCATTGATGCACGCCTGATCGCCGTAGACGCCGACACCGGCAAGTTCTGCGAAGACTTTGGCACCCATGGTCAGGTGGACCTCAAGGCCGGCCTGGGCAATGTGCCGGACAGCTACTATCAACTGTCCTCGGCGCCGCTGATGGCCGGCACCACCGTGGTGGTCGGCGGTCGCGTGGCAGACAACGTGCAGACCGATATGCCCGGTGGCGTGATCCGTGGCTTTGACGTGATCACGGGTCAAATGCGCTGGGCGTTCGACCCAGGCAACCCTGAAGACAAGCAGGCTCCGACGGGCGACGCCACCTACGTGCGCAGCACCCCGAACAGCTGGGCGCCGATGTCTTACGACCCGCTGATGAACACGGTCTTCCTGCCGATGGGCAGCTCGTCCACCGATATCTACGGTGTGGAGCGCACCCAGCTCAACCACAAATACGGTGCTTCGGTGCTGGCACTCGACGCCTCCACCGGTGCCGAGAAGTGGGTGTACCAGACGGTCCACAACGACCTCTGGGACTTCGACCTGCCGATGCAGCCCAGCCTGATCGACTTCACCCCGCCAGGCAGCGACAAGGCTGTACCCGCCGTAGTCATCGGCACCAAGGCCGGGCAGATCTATGTGCTCGACCGCGCCACGGGCAAGCCGCTGACGGACGTGCAGGAAGTTCCGGTCAAAGCCGCGAACATTCCCAACGAGCCGTATTCCCTGACCCAGCCGAAATCCGTGGGCATGCCGCAGATCGGCGCGCAAACCCTGACCGAGTCGGACATGTGGGGCGCGACGCCGTATGACCAGTTGCTGTGCCGCATCGACTTCAAGGGCATGCGCTACGACGGCCTGTACACCGCACCAGGCACCGATAAATCCCTGAGTTTCCCGGGTTCCCTGGGCGGCATGAACTGGGGCAGCATTTCCACCGACCCGGTGCACGGTTTTATCTTCGTCAACGACATGCGCCTGGGCCTGTGGATCCAGATGATACCGTCGCAGAACAAGGCCCAGGCCTCTTCCGGTGGTGAAGCGCTGAACACCGGCATGGGCGCCGTGCCGCTCAAGGGTACGCCGTATGCGGTGAACAAAAACCGCTTCCTGTCGGTGGCCGGCATTCCGTGCCAGGCGCCGCCGTTCGGTACCTTGACCGCCATCGACATGAAGACGCAAAAGGTCGCCTGGCAAGTACCGGTGGGCACCGTTGAAGACACCGGCCCCCTGGGTATCCGCATGCACCTGCCGATCAAGGTGGGCCTGCCGACCCTGGGCGGTACGCTGTCCACCCAAGGCGGCCTGATCTTTATTGCCGGCACCCAGGACTTCTACCTGCGCGCCTTCAACAGCGGCAATGGCGATGAAATCTGGAAAGCCCGCCTGCCCGTCGGCAGCCAGGGTGGGCCGATGACCTACGTGTCGCCGAAAACCGGCAAGCAATACATCGTCGTCACCGCCGGCGGCGCACGCCAGTCCACCGACCGTGGCGACTACGTGATCGCCTACGCCTTGCCGTAACCGCCCTCTGTTCGCGCGGTGCTCCGGCACCGCGCTTTGTGTTTGGAAAGATCCCCCATGACCCCTACTCCTCATACCGTCTGGCGCCTGGCGCTGGGCCTGGCCTTTGCGGCCGCCCTGCCCGTTCAAGCCGACGACACCACCCTGACCGGCGACTGGGGCGGCCTGCGCCGCGAACTCGACGCGCAAGGTGTGCGCTTTACCGGTGACTACAGCGGCGAGACCGCCTACAACGCCCACGGCGGCCAGCACCGTTCGGCGCGCTACTCGCAAAACGTCAAGCTCGGCGTGCAGTTCGACCTGGGCAAGCTCTACGCCTTCAACAACGGCGACCGCATCCAGCTGACCATCAACGACCGACGCGGCAACAGCGCCTCCGAAGACCTGGTGGGCAACCGCCTGCCGATCCAGGAAAACTACGGCGGCCTCTACACGCGCCTCACCGAGCTGAGCTACGAGCGCACGCTGTTCACCCCGGCGCTGAACCTCAAGCTGGGCTATATGGCCATGGGCAATGACCTCGGCGGTCTGGACAGCGGCATCCTGTGCAACTTCATGAACGCCGGGTTCTGCGGGCATCCGCTGAACATGTCCGGCGGCAGCGGCTGGGCCAACTACCCGAATGCGCACCTGGGTGCCCGGGTGAAGTACGACTTTTCGCCCAACTGGCAACTGCGCGTGGCGGCCTTCAATGTCGACCCGTCCAGCAACGGCAACTCCAGCCGTGCCTGGCACCTGGGACCCAAGCACACCACCGGCACCGTGGTGCCCATCGAGCTTATCTACAAGCATGCGGGCGCACTGCCCGGGGAATACAAGCTCGGGTATTACTACGACAGTTCCGATGTAAAACGCATTGGCAGCAACAAGGACGTCAGCGGGCGCGGCGGTCACTACCTCTTGATCGACCAGGCTGTGTGGGCCTCCCAGTCATCCCAAGGCCGTAGCCTGCACGCCTTCGGGCAGTACTCTGCCGCCAGCCAAGCGGCCTCGCCGTTCACCAAGTGGTATGGCGCGGGCGTGGTGCTGTACAAGCCGTTCGAGGGTCGCCCGCGCGATACCGTCGCCCTGGGCTATGGCCGCGCGGTGCCGAACCCGCGCAGCCGTGATGTACAGGAGCTGGCAGCGTTCAACACCGGCACGGCCTATCCCGACCTGGACACGGCCGAACAGCTGATTGAGCTCAGTTATGGCTACCAGGCCACGCCTTGGCTGACCTTGCGCCCGGATGTGCAATACATCATCGAGCCGGGGGCTTTTTCCGGGGAGAGCATCGACAATGCGCTGGTGCTGGGTTTGCAGGTCAAAGCGGTGTTCTAGTTCGTGCCCTGCTGATACTGACGCGGCGTACAGCCAAATTCGCGGCGAAACACCGTATGCAGGTACTGCGCAGAGGTGAAGCCACAGCGTGCAGCAATGTCGGCAATCGCAAGGCTGTGGTTTTCCAGGCCTTTGGCGGCAGCGGCAAGTTTGAAGCACAGAATCTCATCATGCACGCTGCAGCCGCGGGCCTTGCGAAAATGCGCTTCCAGGGACGAGCGGGAAACACCGACATAGGCCGCGACCTGATCGGTCTTGATGCCCTGGCAGGCGTACTGGCGGATAAACAACAAGGCCTGCATCACGTAAGGATTGCCTAGGGGCTGATGCAGGCTGGAGGCCTGCACGTTGATGGCGTCCGGCGGCACCAGCACCTGCGTGCCCGTGCAGGGTTTGCCGTGCAGCATCTGATGCAACAGCGCCGCAGCGGTGCGGCCCATGGTCTCGGTGCCCTGGATCACCGAACTGAGCGGCACCCGCGTGAGGGTACGGGTCAGCGGGTCGTTGTCGATGCCGATCAACGCCACCTCCTCCGGCACGGCAATGCCCGCCGTCAGGCAGGCTTGCAGCAATTGCCGAGCGCGGGCATCGGTCACCGCGATGATGCCGATAGGCTTGGGCAAGCTGTGCAGCCAGGCAATCTGCTGCTCCACCGCGCTGTCCCACAACGGCGCACTGGTGCCCAGGCCGCGATACACCTCAACCTGCAAGCCATCGCGCTGCATCAAGCGGCGAAAAGCTTTCTCACGCTCCTGGGCCCACCGATTGGCCTGGGCTTCGGGCAGGCTGAAACAGGCAAACCGCGTCAACCCCGCCTCCACCAGATGCTCGTAGGCCAGCTTCATCAGGGCATGGTTATCGGTGGCCACATAAGGAATGCCCTTGGGGTACTTGCTGACATCCTCATAAGAGCCACCCACCGCCACCACTGGAAGCCGACTGCCGGCCAGCGCCTCGCCAATCAGCGGGTCATCGAAGTCGGCAATGATGCCGTCCCCCTGCCAACGCTCGATACCGCGCAGGCGACAGAGGAAGTCCTCTTCCAGGAACAGGTCCCAGGATGCGCGGGTGCTGCTCAGGTAATTGCCAATGCCGGCGATGATGCCGCGGTCGTAGATCTTGCTGCCGTTGAACAGCAAGGCGATGCGGTGAACGGGCGGTAGGGTTTTCATTGTTTTTGTCCTGGGGCCGGTCGGTGCAGATTAGGCCTGTGTACTACGCACGCCTAGCTACATTCAAATCGAAGTCACGTCCTGGAAGCAGTCTGAGCATATCGGGCCTCAGGGAGGCCCGTTCTATCTACCTAAATTTTAAAACTATGAATACAGTTCCTAGCCAAACGCCAGTGCCAACTACCATTGCTAAATGTAGGTTCAGCAGGCGTTTTAGGTACGGAGGAAAGTTTTCATAATCGATAGGGCTCAAGTCACCAATGCGGATATATGTCCTTGGCATCGCTATCATCCCGGTGATTTTCGCCATCTCCAACAACGACCAAATATAGCCGCGCCTCCCCAGGCTCGGCCCCCAAAGATAAATATAGCGACTGTTTTTCAATGCCTCTTTTATCGCATCCAAATGTCGATGACTCAGGAACAAGCTGTACGCAATACTCACGAGTTCGAGCAGAAAAGGCCCGCCGGTAAAAATGATCGCAGCCCAGGGTGACCAAGAGTCAATACGGGTCATGGTTGAAAAGCCTCATAAATTTTTTCCCCGATATAATCGCCACCCATCTCACCGAAAGTCGTACCTGGCCAGGCGCCGGCCCCGACTAAGGCCGCGACACAGACGACCCCTCCAAGCCCGCCGGTTGCCACTCCAATCCCCAAACAGATTGAACCACCCGCAATTTGACCCGTCACTCCACCCCAAATACCCCCCAATGTGGCTCCAGCGAATTTCCCCCCTTCAGTGAACTTAACCCTCTCACATGCAGCTCCAGAATCCACGTTACATACCTGCTCAATAGCCAGCAACGAAGACACACCGCCAAGGCCAACTCCGATGTAACCACCTGCCTTCATATACTTCGTAGCACGACTGACCGCCTCCACATGAGCGGCATACCCCGGAATCT